>NZ_JAMYSE010000052.1:0-47555 GCF_040321795.1 Mesorhizobium sp. M0244
TTGCGTGGCTTCGCTGTTTGCGGCGCGCCCCACGCGGGGGGGCTCCCCGGGGGGGGGTGGTGGGGGGTATGGCCGGTGGCGCCCATTTTTTGGATCGCTGCCCCCGAAGGGCCCCGCGAAGGCCGGCGCGATCTGGCTGCTGACCGGCCCCAATATGGGCGGCAAGTCGACCTTCCTCAGGCAAAACGCGCTGATCGCCATTCTCGCCCAGACCGGCTCCTTCGTGCCGGCGGCAAGCGCCCATATCGGCGTCGTCGACCGGCTGTTTTCGCGGGTCGGCGCTTCCGACGATCTGGCGCGCGGCCGCTCGACCTTCATGGTCGAGATGGTCGAGACGGCGGCGATCCTCAACCAGGCCGGCGAACGCGCGCTGGTCATCCTCGACGAGATCGGCCGCGGCACCGCCACCTTTGACGGGCTGTCGATCGCCTGGGCGGCGGTCGAATATTTGCACGAGAAAAACCGCTGCCGGGCGATCTTCGCCACGCATTTCCACGAAATGACGGCGCTGGCCGGAAAACTGCCGCGGCTGCACAACGTCACCATGCGGGTCAAGGAATGGGAAGGCGACGTGGTCTTCCTGCACGAGGTCGGCAAGGGTGCGGCCGACCGTTCCTACGGCGTCCAGGTGGCGCGGCTGGCCGGCCTGCCGGAAGCCGTCGTCGGCCGGGCCAAGGAAGTGCTGCACCAGCTCGAGGCGGGCGAGGTCTCGGGCAAGGCCAACCGTCTGGTCGACGACCTGCCGCTGTTTTCCGTGGCGGCGAAGCGGCAAGCGCAGCAGCCGGCAAAGAGTGATGGGCTGGGCGCGGCGCTAGGCGAGATCAATCCTGACGAGATGACGCCAAGGGAGGCGCTGGAGGCGCTGTACCGGCTGAAGGGGATGGTGGGGAAGTAGCCGTCGCTGGCTGAGCCCGCCGTCTGTCGGCATTCCTTCGCGCCCCCCCCTCTGTCCTGCCGGACATCTCCCCCACTTGGGGGGAGATTGGCAGCTTCGCTGATAGCGCTTTTTCTTCGATGTTTGAAGTTGGTGAAAGCCGATGCGACGTCCAATCTCGCCATTCGTGGGGGAGATGTCCGGCAGGACAGAGGGGGGCGCGAAGGATCGCAACCTTAGTTTCTGGTCCCGCGCCGCAACCCTCAAATCATCGCCAAGCCCTGCTTCCGCCTCGGTGGTGGAAAAGCGCGGTCGATTTCTGCGAAATCTTCACTCGTAAGCTCGATGTCCAACGCCGCGACATTCTGCCGGACATGCTCTTGTTTGCCGGCCTTCGGAATGGCGATAACACCCTCTTGCGCCATCACCCAGGCAAGCGCGATCTGCGCCGAGGTGACGTTGTGGCGAGCGGCGATGGTTTCGAGCCTGGCGTTGCGCGCCAATACCCCCTGATCGACCGGCGAATAGGCCATCAGCGGCATGCCGCGTTGCCGGCTCCACGGGGCGAGATCGAACTCGACGCCGCGCTGCGACAGATTGTAGAGCACCTGATTGATCTGGACGTTGTTGCCGCCCGGCAAGCTGGTCAGCTCTTCCATCTCATCGGTATCGAAATTGCTGACGCCCCAGTGGCGAATCTTGCCGGCGTGCCGCAATGCCTCGAAGGCCTCGACCGTCTCCGCCAGCGGCACGCTGCCCGGCCAATGCAGGAGATAGAGATCGATGCGGTCGGTGCGCAGCCGTTTCAGGCTTTTGTCGCAGGCTTGCGGCACGCCGGTGCGCGAGGCATTGGACGGCAGCACCTTGGAGACCAGGAAGACCTCGTCGCGGCGCCCGGCGATGGCCTCCGCCACCACCTCCTCGGCACCGCCGCTGGCATACATTTCGGCGGTGTCGATCAGCGTCATGCCGAGGTCCAGCCCGAGCTTCAGGGCATTGGCCTCATCGCCACGGCGGCGGGTATCCTCGCCCATCTTCCAGGTGCCCTGGCCGAGCACCGGCACGGCTTCGCCGAAGGGCAGGGTGGTCGTTCTTATGGTCGATGGCATGGCATGCTCCAGTCGGGCGGCATCATAGCCGCCAAGGGAAATCCAGGTGAAGCCTCTTTCCTGGATTCCCACTGACGGCGTGAACCGCTACTTCACCGGATGGGCAGCGAGCCAGTCCTGCATCTGCTTGATCTCGGCTTCCTGCGCGGCGATCACCGCTTCGGCCAGCTTGCGGATTTCCGGATCCTTGCCATTGGCAAGCTCGACCTTGGCCATGTCGATCGCCGCCTGGTGATGCGGGATCATGCCGCGGGCGAAATCGACATCGGCATTGCCGGAATATTCGATCGCCATCATGTCGGTATGCATCTTGTCCATCGCTGCCTTGTAGCCGTCGGTCGAAGGGCTCTGCGCGCCCATCGCGCCCATGTCGTGTTTCATCTCCTCGGCTTGCGCCGGAACGCTTTCGAGGAAAACGGCAAGCAGCATTCCCGCCGCCATCATCAGCAGCACGATCTTCTTGGCCAAGGTCATTCATCGTCTCCTTTTTTGAACAGGGTCTATCTGGGCAGTTGACTCAGAGTTTCAACGTCCTGAGCCGCAATGCGTTGGCGATGACCGAAACCGAAGACAGGCTCATCGCCGCCGCCGCCAGCATCGGCGACAACAGCGTGCCGGTGAGCGGATAGAGCACGCCGGCAGCAACCGGCACGCCAAGCACATTGTAGAGGAAAGCGAAAAACAAGTTCTGGCGGATGTTGCGGATCGTTGCGCGGGCCAGCGTGCGGGCCCTGACGATGCCGTTGAGATCGCCCTTGACCAGCGTAATCCCGGCACTTTCGACCGCAACATCGGCGCCGGTGCCCATGGCGATGCCGACATCGGCGGCGGCGAGCGCGGGCGCATCGTTGACGCCGTCGCCGGCCTTGGCGACGCCGGCGCCGCCGGCTCGCAACTCCTCGACCAGCGCGTTCTTCTGTTCCGGCAAAAGCCCGGCACGCACCTCGTCGATGCCGAGCTTGGCTGCGATGGCCTTGGCCGTGCGCTCGTTGTCGCCGGTCGCCATGACGATCTTCAGCCCGCTGTCATGCAGCGCCTTGATCGCCTCGGCGGTGGTCGCCTTGATCGGGTCGGCGACGGCGACGAGGCCGGCGAGCCTGTTGCCGACGGCAACGAACCTCGCGGTCTTGCCGTCGGCCTGCAGCGCCTCGGCGCTGGCCAGGACCGACGCCGTGTCGATGCCGAGATCGGCCATCATCGCGGCATTGCCGAGCGCCACCTTCTGCCCCGAAACCGTGCCGGAAACGCCCTTGCCGGTGACGGCCTCGAAACCGCCGGCCTCGGGAGTACTCACCCCGCGTTCGCGGGCGCCTTCGACGATCGCCTCGGCCAGCGGATGCTCCGAGCCTTTTTCCAGCCCGGCGGCGAGCGCCAGGAGATCGTCTTGCGCCATCCCTTCGACGGCGACGACGTCGGTCAGTCGCGGCCGGCCTTCGGTCAGCGTTCCCGTCTTGTCGACGATCAGCGTATCGACCGAGGCAAAGCGTTCGAGCGCCGCCGCTTCCTTGATCAGCACGCCGGCAAGCGCGCCGCGTCCGGTGGCGGTCATGATCGACATCGGCGTGGCAAGGCCGAGCGCACAGGGGCAGGCGATGATCAGCACCGAGACCGCCGAGACGATGGCAAAGACCAGGCTGGGTTGCGGTCCGACGATCGCCCAGGCGACGAACGCTATGATCGCGACCAGCACGACGGCCGGGACGAAGTAGAACGAGACGCGGTCGGCCAATCCTTGGATCGGCGCGCGCGACCGCTGCGCCTTGGCGACCAGTTCGACGATGCGCGCCAGTGTCGTCTCGGCGCCGATCCTTTCGGCGCGCATGATCAGCGAACCGTTCTTGTTGAGCGTGCCGCCGGTGAGGTTGTCGCCTTCGGTCTTTTCGACCGGCAGCGGCTCGCCCGATATCATCGATTCATCGATGGAGGAGCGTCCTTCGAGCACAATGCCGTCGACCGGCACGGCGTCACCTGGGCGGATGCGCAAGCGGTCGCCGGCCTTGACCGTGTCGAGCGGCACGTCGTTCTCGGAGCCGTCCGCGCCGATCAGCCGCGCCGTCTTCGGCGCCAGGTCGAGCAACGCACGGATCGCCGAGCCGGTTTTCTCACGAGCGCGCAATTCCAGCACCTGGCCGAGGAACACCAGCGCGACGATTACCGCCGCCGCCTCGAAATAGACCGGCACGGTGCCGTCATGGCCGCGGAACTGGTGCGGAAAGAGGCCTGGAAACAGCGTGGCGATGACGCTGTAGAGATAGGCGGCACCGACGCCGAGCGAAATCAGCGTCCACATATTGGGGCTGCGGTTGAGCACCGAGTCCCAGCCGCGGTGGAAGAACGGGAATGCCGCCCACAACACCACCGGGCTGGCCAGCGCCAGTTCCAGCCAGACCTTCGCCCGCTCGTCGATGAAGGCCTGAAACGTCAGGCCGAGCATCGGTGCCATGGCGATGACCAGCAACGGCACGGACAGCACCGCGCTCACCCACAGGCGCCTGGTGAAGTCGACCAGTTCGGGGTTCGGGCCCTCGTCGCCGGTCGGCACGCCCATCGGCTCCAGCGCCATGCCGCAGATCGGGCAGGAGCCGGGTTTGTCGCGGATGATTTCCGGATGCATCGGGCAGGTGTATTGCGTGCCTTTCGGCATCGCCTGCGGCGCCGGCCTGTCGCCGAGGTATTTTGCCGGCTCGGCCTCGAACTTCGCCTTGCAGCCGGCCGAGCAGAAATAGAAGCCCTGGCCCTCATGCCGCAAAAAGTGCTTGGCCGTGACGCGATCGACGCTCATGCTGCAGACGGGATCAATGGCCGTCAGGTATTTTTCCGGTTCTGCGACGAATTTCGCGCGGCAGCTTTCGCTGCAGAAATGATAGCGATGGCCGCCATGCTCGGCCGTTGGCTTGCCGGCAGCCGGATCGACGGTCATGCCGCAGACCGGATCGCGGACGACGGCGGCGGTCGAAGCGCCCTTCGCCGAGCAGCAGCTGCCATGGCCATGGGGGTGATGATCGTGGTCGGAATGCGTCATGCCAAATGCCTCTGTATTTCGATGTTGGGGCGGAGGTAGTGCTTCCAGTGACTGGAAGGTCAAGGGCCAATTTCGACTTTTCGCGCCATAGGCCAAATTGAACCGACCGCGGGGACGATAGGATCGTCCCGTTCCACCGCTACGGAGCACGCGTCCGTCCGCCCCATACCCAGCGCCGCGAAAACGCGCTATAGACGCCGCCGAAACGGCGAGGCCTAACGGCATCCATGGCAAGAATATCACTGAAGCTCGAGGAACTGATCGACGGCGAAGCCTTGCGCCGCGAGATGACCGAACTGACCGCGGCCACGGCAGGCGACGGTTCCGGCAAGGCCGCACGTAGCGGCGTTCTCAAGCTTCTCAAAAGCCGGCTCGCCGACGGGCGCACTGTCGCCGAACGCATGCTGATGGACGATGGCAGCGGCACCGCCTGCGCCGCCCGGCTGTCGCATCTGATGGACGAGATCATCCGCGCGCTCTACGATTTCGCCGCCACCCATGTCTATCGTGTCAAAAACCCGTCATCAGCCGAGCGCATGGCGGTCGTCGCCGTCGGCGGCTATGGCCGCGGCACGCTGGCGCCGGGGTCCGACATCGATCTCCTGTTCCTGCTGCCCTACAAGCAGACGCCCTGGGGCGAACAGATCGTCGAATACATGCTCTACATGCTGTGGGACCTCGGGCTGAAGGTTGGCCACGCCACCCGCAACATCGACGAGTGCCTCAGGCTGTCGCGCACCGACATCACCATTCGCACCTCGATCCTTGAAGCGCGCTTCCTGTGGGGCGAGCAAAAGCTCTATGACGAGCTTTTGCAGCGCTTCGATCACGAGGTGGTGCGCACCACCGGCCCCGAATATGTGCAGGCCAAGCTTGCCGAACGCGACGAGCGCCACGCCAAGGCCGGCGAGAGCCGTTACCTGGTCGAACCCAACGTCAAGGACGGCAAGGGCGGCCTGCGCGACCTGCAGACGCTGTTCTGGATCGGCAAATATTTCTACCGGGTGCGCACCGGCGAAGAACTGGTCGACAAGGGCGTCTTCACCGACGCCGAATACCGGGAATTCCAGAAGGCCGAGGATTTTCTGTGGGCGGTGCGCTGCCACATGCATTTCCTCACCGGCAAGGCCGAGGAGCGGCTGCATTTCGACATCCAGCGCGACATCGCCGAGCGGCTGGGCTACACCACCCATCCCGGCCTGTCGGCGGTCGAGCGCTTCATGAAGCACTACTTCCTCGTCGCCAAGGACGTCGGCGACCTGACCCGCATTTTCTGCGCCGCGCTCGAGGAGGAGCAGGCCAAGCATGTGCCGGGTTTCAACCGCATCTTTCTCACCTTCTCGCGGCGCAAGCGCAAGCTTGCCGGCACGGCTGATTTCATCGTCGACAACCACCGCATCAACATCGCCGACGACCAGGTGTTCGAACGCGATCCGGTCAACCTGCTCAGGCTGTTCTGGTTCGCCGACAAGCACGGCCTGGAATTCCACCCCGATGCGCTGAAGCTTCTGACCCGCTCGCTCGGCCTGGTCGGCAAGGCGCTCAGGCGCGACGAGGAGGCCAACCGGCTGTTCCTCGACATCTTGACCTCGGACCGCAACGCCGAGCTCAATCTGCGGCGCATGAACGAGGCCGGACTGCTTGCCAAGCTGATCCCGGATTTCGGCAAGATCGTCGCCATGATGCAGTTCTCGATGTACCACCACTACACGGTGGACGAGCACCTGATCCGCTGCATCGGCGTGCTGGCCGAGATCGAGCGCGGCGACGGCGAAAAGGTCCATCCGCTTTCCCATACGCTGATGCCGGGGCTGAAGAAGAGCCGCGAGGCGCTCTATGTCGCCGTGCTTCTGCACGACGTCGCCAAGGGCAGGCCGGAGGACCATTCGCAGGCCGGCGCCAGGATCGCCCGGCGCATCTGCCCGCATATGGGGCTCTCGCCGGCCGACACCGAAACGGTCGCCTGGCTGGTCGAGAACCACCTCGTCATGTCGATGACGGCGCAGACCCGCGATCTCAACGACCGCAAGACGATCGAGGATTTTGCCGCCATCGTGCAGTCGGTCGAACGGCTGAAGATGCTGCTGGTGCTTACTGTCTGCGATATCCGTGGCGTCGGGCCGGGCGTCTGGAACGGCTGGAAAGGCCAGTTGCTGCGCACGCTCTACTACGAGACCGAGCTTTTGTTGACCGGTGGGTTTTCGGAGGTGTCGCGCGCCAAGCGGACGGCGGCGGCGCGCGAACAACTGGCCGAGGCGCTTGCCGACTGGCCGGAAAAGGCCCGCAAGCGTTATGTCGGCCAGCACTACGAGAACTACCTGCTGGCGGTCGATCTTCCCGACCAGCTGCGCCATGCCGAATTCATCCGCGAGGCCGACCACGCCGGCAAGAAGCTCGCCACCATGGTCAAGACCCACCAGTTCGAGGCGGTGACCGAGATCACGGTGCTGGCGCAGGATCATCCGCGCCTGCTCTCGGTGATTGCCGGTGCTTGTGCGGCGGCCGGCGGCAACATCGTCGACGCGCAGATCTTCACCACCTCGGACGGCCGCGCGCTGGACACCATCCTGATCTCGAGGGAGTTCGACCTCGACGAAGACGAGCGCCGCCGTGCCGAACGCGTCGGCCGGCTGATCGAGGACGTGTTGTCGGGCAAGAGCTGGCTGCCGGAGATGATCGAGAAGCGCACCAAGCCGCGGCGCGGCGCCAAGGTTTTCCGCATCCCGCCGCGGGCCGAGATCCGCAACACCCTGTCGAACCGGTTCTCGGTGATCGAGGTCGAAGGACTGGACAGGCCAGGCCTTTTGTCGGAGATCACCGGCGTGCTGTCGGACCTGTCGCTCGACATCGCCTCGGCCCACATCACCACCTTCGGCGAAAAGGTCATCGACACGTTCTACGTCACCGACCTCACCGGCCAGAAGATCGACAGCCCGTCGCGCACGGCGACCATTCGCAACAGGCTGATCGCGGTGCTCGAAGGCACGGCGTCCGAGCGCGGCAAGACCAAAGCGGCCGCCGAGTGACTGTTACCTTCCATTTGCCCCAATCCTACAGGCAGTCTCCAAGCGCATGAGCCTTGTCAAGAAATTCGCGACGGTCGCTTCCGGCACGCTGATGAGCCGCGCCCTCGGCTTCGGCCGTGAGATGCTGATGGCTGCGGCACTCGGCACCGGGCCGATCGCCGACGCCTTCAACGCCGCCTTCCAGTTCCCCAATACCTTTCGCCGGCTGTTCGCCGAAGGCGCCTTCAACGCCGCCTTCGTGCCGCTATTCGCCAAGGAGATCGAAACGCACGGCACCGACGGCGCCAAGCGCTTTTCCGAAGAGGTGTTCGGCGTCTTGTTCACGGCGCTTCTGGCGCTGACCATCGCCATGGAACTGGCGATGCCGCTGATCGTGCGCTACCTGGTGGCGCCGGGCTTTGCCGACACGCCGGGAAAATTCGAAACGACGGTCGCGCTGGCAACCGTCATGTTCCCCTACCTGATCTGCATGTCGCTCGGCGCCATGATGGCCGGCATGCTGAATTCGCTGCGCCGCTATTTCGCCGCCGCGGTGGCGCCGGTGTTCCTCAACGTCATCCTCATCGCGGTGCTTGCCTATGCCCGGTACAAGGGTTCGGACGCCCGCACCGTCGGTTTCGGGCTGGCCTGGGGTGTGCTGGCGGCCGGTTTGGTGCAGCTGGCGATCGTCTGGGCGGCGGTGCGCCATGCCGGCATCTCGATCGGCTTCCGCCGGCCGAAGATGACACCGAACGTCAAGCGGCTGCTGATCCTGGCGCTGCCGGCGGCGATCACCGGCGGCATCACCCAGATCAACCAGCTGATCGGCACGGCGATCGCCTCCGCCCAGGACAGCGCGGTGTCGTCGCTGGCCTATGCCGACCGCATCTACCAGCTGCCGTTGGGCGTCGTCGGCGTCGCCGTCGCCATCGTGCTTTTGCCGGAACTGTCGCGGGCGCTGAAGTCAGGCAATCTGATCGAGGCGGCCAATCTGCAGAACCGCTCGGTCGAGTTCACTTTGTTCATGACCTTGCCGGCGGCGGCGGCGCTGCTGGTCATGTCCGAGCCGATCGTGCGGCTGGTCTATGAGCGCGGCGCCTTTGCCGCCAACAATTCGACGCCGACGGTCGCGGCAATCCTGGCGATTTTCGGCCTCGGCCTCCCGGCCTTCGTGCTGATCAAGGCGTTCACCCCAGGCTATTTCGCCCGCGAGGACACGCGCACGCCGATGATTTTCGCCGCCATCTCGGTGGCGGTGAACGTTACAACCGCGCTGACGCTGTTTCCGACGATGGGCGCGCCCGGCATCGCGGTTGCCTCCGCCGTCGCCGGCTGGGTCAATGCGTTCATGCTGCTCGCCGTGCTGGTCCGGCGCGGCCATTGGGGCCGCGACGTGCCGCTCATGAAGCGCATTCCGCGGCTGGTGCTGTCGGCGGCGGTGATGGCCGCGGCGCTTTATTTTGCCGAGCATTGGTTCGCCGCAAGGCTCGCCTCCGGCTCGCCGCTGGTGATCAAGGCGGTAACCCTGCTTGCGCTCGTCGCCGGCGGGGCGCTGCTTTACTTCGTCACCGCCTTCGCCACCGGCGGCGCCGATTTCGGCATGATCCGGCGCAATATCGGGCGGAAGGGGTCCCAGCCGGTCAAGGAACAGTCTCCAGATCCGTGAAGCGGAATTCGTCCGCCGTCGAAAGCATCGGAACGGCGTAGTAGCGCGCACAGGCATAGTGGAAACAGTCGGCCATGTTCAGGCGGCCAGCGTTGCCGCGAAACCGCGACGCAGCCTCGACAGACAGAGATGCTGCGTCCGAGGCAGGCGGAAGCTCCCGCAAGGTGATTCCACGCTCTTCGAGAAAACGGCTGACTATCTCCAGGCTTATGGCGACCGATATGGCCAGCTTTTCCGATCGCGAAAGCGCCATCGCGGCTTCCCAAACCGCGATCGCCGACGTGAACGGAGCCGACGCTTTCATGACCGCCTGCGCGCAGCGCTGGGCTTCGGGCTCGTTGCTCAGTATTGCAACGATAGCGGCTGCGTCGATGAACATCAGTCTTCGCCGGACAATTCGTCGTAGACCGAGCGCGGCAGCGGGTTGCGCGCCTGCTCGCTCAGCTCAATACCGAACTCAGCCCGGAGCCGTGCCGCCGTCTCCAGCGGCGTCTCGCGGTTGCGCCGGCGCTCCAGAGCTTCGCGCATGGCGATCACGATTGCCTCGGTGATGCCGACACCTTCAAGCCTGGCAAAAGCCCGCGTCAGGCTGTCCGCTTCCTTGTTGTTGATGTTGATCGTCATTGTTTTGCTTCCGTTGTGTGTAGCAAATGTTATGTAGCTATCCTACATCAATGCGTCAATGCGGGCCTGAGCCAAATTGAACGCAATCGCCAAGGCGAGCTATTTTGTTCTTGCTTTGTGCCGGCAGCTATGCTACTAATTTGGCTATGGTGCTGATTCGCGCCGAGGACCCGCCGCAAGGCGGGTTTTTGTTTCTGATCGGCGACATCCCCTTCAAACAGCCTTCTGCTCGGCCGAAGCCAAAGCCCTGCGCCGTCCAGTCGACACCCTCTTGATCGTCTCCTCGCTCTCGTCCATAAGCGCGCCGTCGCAAGACTTTCGCCGCGCGCGAAACGGCCCTCCACAAGCCAAGGAAACACCATGACCGCCTTCAAGCCACTCGTCTTTTCCGGCGTCCAGCCGACCGGCAATCTGCATCTCGGCAATTATCTCGGCGCCATCAAGAAATTCGTCGCCCTGCAGGACACCTCCGACTGCATCTATTGCGTCGTCGACCTGCATTCGCTGACCGCGCAGCTCGTCTATGAGGACCTTCAGGACCAGACGCGTTCGATCACCGCGGCGTTTCTCGCCTCCGGCATCGATCCGGCCAAGCACATCGTCTTCAACCAGTCGCGGGTGATGCAGCACGCCGAGCTCGCCTGGATCTTCAACTGCGTGGCGCGGATCGGTTGGATGAACCGCATGACGCAGTTCAAGGACAAGGCCGGCAAGGACCGCGAGAACGCCTCGCTCGGCCTGCTCGCCTATCCGAGCCTGATGGCCGCCGATATCCTCGTCTACCGCGCCACCCATGTGCCGGTCGGCGACGACCAGAAGCAGCATCTGGAGCTGACCCGCGACATTGCGCAGAAATTCAACAACGACTTTTCGGACCGCATCGCAGCGCTTGGTGTCGGCGTCGAGATGCAGGTAGGCGAAGAGACCGTGAACGGCTATTTCCCACTGACCGAGCCGGTCATCGGCGGCCCGGCGGCGCGCATCATGTCGCTGCGCGACGGTTCGAAGAAGATGTCGAAGTCCGACCCGTCCGACCTGTCGCGCATCAATCTGACCGACGATGCCGATGCCATCTCGAAGAAGATCCGCAAGGCCAAGACCGACCCGGAAGCCTTGCCGGGCGAACTGGACGGCCTTGCCGGCCGGCCGGAAGCGGAAAACCTTGTGGGCATCTATGCCGGTCTTGCCGAGATATCGAAAGAGGCGGTGCTGCAAGAGTTCGGCGGCCAGCAGTTTTCGGTGTTCAAGCCGGCACTGGCTGATCTCGCGGTGGAAAAGCTGGCGCCGATCGCCGGCGAGATGCGCCGCATCTCCGGCGACCGCACCTATGTCGACGCGGTGCTGCGGGATGGCGGCGAGCGCGCCGGTACGTTGGCCGAAGCGACGATGAAGACCGTGCGCGACATTATCGGCCTGCTGCAAGGCTGAGCTTAGAGCGGCGCCCTATCGCCACAGCCGCCGGTCGCTTGCGGGCGGGCTGTGGCGGTGGCAGATTGCGAACCGAAACCATCGAACAGGGTGAATATGGTCTCCAAACGCCTCAGCCGCGAAGCCGGTCATCGCCGCAAGTTCCTGGCGATCATCGACGATACGCCGGAATGCGAGCGCGCCGTCGCCTACGCCTCGAAGCGGGCGCAAAGCACGGGCGGCGTGCTGGTGCTGCTCTATGTCATCGAGCCCGACGATTTCCAGCACTGGCTGGGCGTCGAGAAGATCATGCGCGAGGAGGCGACCGCCACGGCGCGCGCGGCACTGGACAGCTACGCCAACAAGGTGCGCCAGAAGCTCGGCATCGAGCCGGAGCTGGTGGTGCGCGAAGGCAAGCCGACCGAAGAGATCCACAAGCTGATCGAGGAAGACCAGGACATCGCCATCCTGGTGCTGGCGGCAGGCGCCGGCAAGGAAGGGCCTGGGCCGCTGGTCGGCGCGGTCGCCGGCAAGGGCGCCGCGTTTCCCATTCCGGTCACCGTGGTGCCGCAGAACCTGTCCGACGAAGAGATCGACAGCCTCGCCTGAGCGCGCCTCGCTCGGGGCCGGGGGTAAAACATTCCGCCTGCGGCCGGTTGCAGCGATGCCTTTCGCTTGAATGTCGGGCGGATAAAGCCTAATTAGAATTATTCCAAACTAGTTGCCCGAAACGGGCACGGAGACGGCCATGTTCATCCAGACCGAGTCGACGCCAAACCCGGCGACGCTGAAATTCCTGCCCGGCAAGGAAGTGCTTGTTGAAGGCACCGCCGATTTCCGCGATGCCGACAGTGCCGCGACGGCTTCGCCGCTGGCCGGCCGGCTGTTCGAGATTCCCGGCGTTACCGGCGTCTTCTTCGGTTATGATTTCATCACCGTGACCAAGGACGGCCCCGACTGGCAGCATCTGAAGCCGGCGATCCTCGGCGCCATCATGGAGCATTTCATGTCCGGCGCCCCGGTGATGGCCAGGGCCGGCCCCGCCGCCGAGACCAGCCAGACCGGCGAATTCTACGACAAGGCCGACGAGGAGCTGGTGATCACCATCAAGGAACTGCTCGACACGCGGGTGCGCCCGGCGGTGGCCCAGGATGGCGGCGACATCACCTTCCGCGGCTTCGAGAACGGCACCGTGTTCCTGCACATGAAAGGCGCCTGCGCCGGCTGCCCGTCGTCGACGGCGACGCTGAAGCACGGCATCCAGAACCTGCTCCGGCACTTTGTGCCGGAAGTGCAGCACGTCGAACAGGTCTCCTGATATTTCTGCTCCGCCGACAGCCTGACGCGGTTTCCGCGCTTCCAAATACAAACGGCAAAAAACAAAAAACCGGGCCAAGTGCCCGGTTTTCTGTTTGCGACGTCTGTGTTGCCTAGACGGTCCGCGTAAGGATAGTTTTATAAGACGATGACCTTGGCGCCGACCGAGGTGCGGTCGTAGAGGTCGATAATGTCCTGGTTCATCAGCCGGATGCAGCCCGACGACATCGCCTTGCCGATCGAATTCCATTCCGGGCTGCCATGCAGGCGGTAGCCCATATCGCCGCCCTTGTTGAACAGGTACATGGCGCGCGCGCCGAGCGGGTTCTTCAGTCCCGGATCCATGCCGCTGGCAAATTTGGCCAGCTCCGGCTGGCGCCTGATCATCTGCGAAGGCGGCGTCCAGGTCGGCCATTCGCGCTTCAGCGCGATATGGGCGGTGCCGTGCCACTCGAAACCCTCACGGCCGACGCCGATGCCGTAGCGCATCGCCTCGCCGTCGCCCATGACGAAGTAGAGGAATTTGTTCTGCGTATCGACGATGATGGTGCCCGGCTTTTCCTTGGTGTCGTAGTCGACGATCTGCCGGCGGTATTTGAACGGCACCTTTTCGATGGGGATGCGCGGCAGGTGATAGCCGGCATCGGTCACCGCGCCATAGTCGTTGGTGAAGATCTGCGAGCCGATGGTGCTGCAACCGGCGACAGCCGTCGACAGCGCCAGGGCCGCGACGATTGCAAGTGACTTCATGCGCATGAAAAGGTCCGATGCCCTGCCCAAACAACAGCGGCTCGAGTCGGCCGCTTTTTCATCTTCATTCATGCTGGCATTTGCTTTGCTTGCCAAGCGGGCGATGCCTATATCCATGGGCTTGCGTGCCGGTAAACCAGCGACTATGGCATTTCGGCAACAGCCCCCGCAGGATTATGCTGCAAAATCAATGGGCCAAGAACAAGAACCAGCAGACGAGGAAATCACCATGAATGTCGGTGACGCTGCCCAGCGTTCTGGCCTGCCGGCCAAGACCATCCGTTACTACGAGTAGATCGGCCTGATCTCGCCTGCGCGTGCCAACAACGGTTACCGCGACTATTCGGGCGATGACATCCACCGGTTGGCGTTTCTGCGCCGCGCCCGCAATCTCGGTTTTTCCATCGACGACTGCCGCCAGCTGATGGCGCTCTACCAGGATCGCAGCCGCGCCAGCCACGACGTCCGCGAGATCGCCGCCGCGCATGTCACGGCAATCGAGGACAAGATACGTGAGCTGCAGTCGATGCGGGCAACCCTGCAGAAGCTGATCCACGCCTGCCACGGCGACGACAGGCCGGACTGCCCGATTTTGGAGGATATTGCGCGGGCGGCGCCGGCCGGCGAGAAGAGTGCTTCGGCGGCGGCGTAGAACCGCGTCGACGAATTCACGATGCAGCAGGGCGCGGCCGGCGGCTATGCCTCGAAACTCGGCAAAGCCGCAAGGCGTCCTTATGATCCCGGTGGGCGATACCGGATCGACTTCGCCCTCCCAAGGGCTTCCATCGTCTCTTCGACACTTAACAGCACGGTGGTCTGGTATGAGCTGAGCGCGCCTCCCGCACCAATGGCAAGCATGACAGATGCCATGGACACATTGTCCGGCGCCTCCCACAGATTCCAGCCATCGTGCTCTCCGAAGGCGTACCAGAAGCCGTGCAGCTTTCCGCCGACCGACTCGATGTAGGAACGGGCAGCCTCGCGTCTGTCCTCGGGGTTTTCGATCAAGCGCGCCCAGGTTCCGGGCTCGTAGCTGAATTGCGTGAGATACATCGGCATGGTTCGTCTCCTCCCAGAGCTGCCCCCCACGAAGACATAGTAAGCGCCGCGATCCGGGGGAACGCGAGTCGTTTCCGAGCCGGTGTGTCAAAAATATACGGCCGGCCATCCCCTAGGCTGGGTAGTTCGGCCGGCTTAGTTGCGGGAATGCTAATGGACGTGCTTCAATCCCCTCCTTGAGGGAGTAAGATCAATGGCAGCATATCTTATTGCTGATGTCGCCATAACCGACGCCGCCGTTTTCGAGGAATACCGCAGGGAAGTGCCGGCAACCGAAGCGCGCTACGGAGGAAGATATATCGCTCGTGGCGGACCCACCAAAGTGCTGGAAGGCGACTGGGAGCCTCATCGCCTCGTCATCGTCGAATTCCCGGATATGGCCTCCCTCATGGCATGGTACGACTCTCCAGAATACGGCCGGCTCAAAGCCATCCGCGAACGCTCCGCAAAGACCAGGATCATTGCCCTGGAGGGCATGATGCCGGTTAGTTAAAAGTCGAATATCTACGCATGTCACGGCGACGACAGGCCCGACTGCCCGATTTTGGAGGATATGCGGGTGGCGGACGGCTGGTGACAAGCGTGCTTCGGCGACGGCTGGGTATCCTGGCATCGACGGGTTGACTGCGCTGATGGATTGGGCATAGAGGCACCGAGGTCTGAGGGCGGGACGGTGACGCATCGGTCTGCAAAACCGACGTAGTGGGTTCAATTCCCACTCAGACCTCCAGCCAGCCCACCGGCGCTGATTTGTTCCGCTGTAATCAATTATAGACGCATCTTAAAATGTTGATGCCGGCCGGTCGAGGACCATATTCCTATTCGTCTTTGGGTTTGTCGAACAGATAATCGCCGGAAAAGTCCGCACGATCTTCGTCCGGAGTACCGCCCTCATAGGCAGGGCGCGCGGGGTGAGACCAAACGCATTTATGCACTCATTGAACGGGACCTCCATATCAATATGGACCCAACACCGGATCGGCAGGCGATGTTTGACCTAGGGTTGTGTCATGGCGTTGAAAATGCCGGCGCCAACTATCGCACATAAGGCTGCGGCCCCAAGCCCCCCACAATGATGCACCACCAGGCGCGGCCATTTCCCCGAAGCATGGGATTCATTTTTATCATCCGTCGCGCCAGAAGCCCCTGGTAAAGCGCATAAGAAGACCCGAAACCGGCAAGCCAAACAACGGAAAATACGATGCCCCGAGTGAGCATCCTATTGAGCCTAGTCTGCTCGACCGTCAAACTTGCATTCTCAGTAACCACGCTTCGCCACCTTTTTGATTAAGCTGCGACCACTATCGGGCCTGCAGCGGTGAATATTAGATCAACGGCGACGCCTCGCGAAAACATAGCTCCCCTCACCCGTAGGAATTGCATTGCTAACGCGAGCGGCCCGCCTTGGGGTAGGGTGGGCCTCTATCGTTTCTCAAAAGGCAATTATGTACTTTACAAACAGGAAGGCCTGAAGACACGGGTAGGCCCTTCTTCGGGCTCGATCACCAGCACAACGTTTTCTGGGTTTTGCCAAGGCAACAACATCACGTAGGCCGCAAAATCGTCTTCAGGGAAATGGTTGAAGCCACCACCGGCTACAAACATTTGCGGGTGCTTGCTGCCGCCAAAGCTATCCTCGACGCTGTTAAGTTGTTGGAAGGGGGCGCGCTCTGCCAGCCATTCCTGTATGCTCTCGAAGAGAATGGGCAGGCCGTTCGGGCTCGATCGATCTTCAACAGAAGACGTACAAAGCACCACACCGCTCACGACGCTCATTGTGACTCAGCCATTGCCTAACGGGCCTTCTTGCCCGTCTCCAGCCGTTCGAAAGCAGCTTCTTCGTTGTGGAAGTGTGGCTCGAAAAGGACACTCATAACCCGGATTCCTACTGTGGATTCAAGGTATCAGGCACATCGCCGTGTTTGTAAAGTGCGTAATCGCCCATCAAAAACAGGTTCAAATCGTGAACAAAATCTGGCATGGTGCCGCCATGCCGATCATCTCACCGATTCCCCTCAATCCGCTCATCGACGGCCGCCAGTCGGAGCGCGCCATGCTGGTCAGGCGCGGCGTGCAGCGGCTGCTCAGGGATATGGGCGCGCATGTCTTGCCCGAACTGTCGCTGGCCACCGGCCGGCGCGCCGATCTCGTCGCGCTGACCCGCCACGGCGACATTTGGATCATCGAGATCAAATCCTCGGTCGAGGATTTCAGGGTCGACCGCAAATGGCCTGACTACCGGCTGCATTCCGACCGCTTCTTCTTCGCCACCCATCCCGGCGTACCCCAGGAGATCTTTCCGGAGGAGTGCGGCTTCATTCTCTCCGACGGCTACGGTGCCGAGATTTTGCGCGATGCGCCCGAGCACCGCATGGCAGCGGCGACGCGCAAGGCGCTGATGCTGCGGATCGCACGCGCCAGTGCGTCGCGGCTGCTCGCGGCCGAGCTTGCCGGCGTGTCGGTGCCGGCGCTGGACGGCGAGAGCGAGTAGGGGTTGCTCTCCGTAATTGTAGATGTGGGCGCTGCCCCTCATCCGGCTGCCGCCACCTTCTCCCCGTAAGTGACGGGGAGAAGGGAGATGGCCGGACAGCTATTCCACGATGCGGTAGATGTTCCATAGGCTGGTGCCCGACACGACATAGGGCTCCATCTCCTTGCCCCATTTGGCGTGCGCGTCGATCTTGCCGATCCTGGCGAAGAACTCTTCCAGCTGGGCGAGGCTCTCGACCTGGTGGTGGGACTCGATCGTCGCCTCCCGCGCGCCGATCGATCCGGTCATGATCTGGAACTTGAGGTCGTCGAGACCGACCTGCGAGCCGATCTCGCGTTCCCATTTTTTCAACAGGTCGAGCACGGTCTGCTTGTGCCCGAACCTGGCGTCGATCTGCCATCTGGCGCTGAACATGGCCGCCTCACTCGTCCCAGGCCTGCACGACCGTCTGCCGTGCGATGAGGCCGTTCTTCAACTCCAGCATCGCCGCGCAGAACACCTTGGTCCCGTCCGGATAGGAGCAGGCCTGGGTGAAGGCGAGACTGTTGCCGTCGGCGATGGTGGTGTCGACCTTGTGGGTCATCGCCCGGCTGCAGATGTCGTCCCAGAACGTGGTGATCGCCGCGCGTCCGTGGATTTCACGCGGCTTGCTCGGCGGGTTGTTGCGGTCGATCACCCGCACCAATGCATCGTCGGCATAGAAGCTCGACAGCAATTTTCCGTCACGGCCCTCGATCGCCTTCTTGACCGCCGCACCGTCTACCGTCTGTGTCTTGGTCAGCATTTTATCCTCCATTGGCCCGTCTTCACCGGGCGTTCAATTGATCAGAACCGCCCGGCGCTCGCCGCCGGGCAGTGGTCTTTCACTGCGACTTGGCCTTGACGGCCGCGAACACCTCATCGGACTGCTTCTTGAAGGCGGTGAAGTCGACCTGGCTGCCGTTGAGCATCGTCGACCAGTGCCGCACGATCGCCGCCATCGCCACGGCCTCCTTGATCTCCTCGTCGCTGGCGCCATTGAGCTTGGCCGCCTGCGTGTGGAAATAGATGCAGTACTGGCAGGGGATCTGCGAGGCGACGGCGAGGCCCATCAATTCCTTGGTCTTGCCGTCGAGCGCGGTGTTCGGGTTGAGCTGCACGCCCTTGATCTCGGCCCAGGCGCCGGCAACGGCGACGTCCGGCAGCGTCTTGAACATGTCCGGTACCGAGCCGAGCGTTGCCTGGATGTCCTTGTAGGCAGCCGTCGCCGAGGCGTCTTCGGCCTTGGCAGGAACGATCGCCAACAGCGCGCCAACGCCTGCCGCCAGCACCAGTGATTTGAGTGTCGACTTCAGCATTTTATTCCTCCCTTCGCAGCGCCTTTCCCGGCGATATCCGCCTGGCCTGCATGGGACGAAGTGATAGCGCTTACGCATGCCCGGCCGCTTCGCCCGAAAGCGCCATGGCTCCTATGGCCCGTGCGGGCCAGCGTGCCGGGCCGAGAACGCCGCCGCCGCCGCCCGCGACGGCAGGTCCAGCTTGAGCAGAATATTGGCGACGTGGCGCTTGACGGTGTGTTCGCTCAGCCCGAGTTCGGCGGCGATCGCGGCATTGCTCTTGCCATCGGCGATGAGGTTCACCACCTCGCTTTCGCGCGCCGTCAGTGCGGCCGGCTCGGCAGCCTTGGCCTTCGGCCGGCAGGCCGGCTCCAGATGCTGTTCCGAGGTCGCCTGCACCAGCGCCAGCGGCTCATCCAGCTCGTCAAGCGCGATGCGCCCGGCGTCATTGAAATGAAGGCCTGAACCGGCGGCGAGGTCGGCGACCAGCCGCGAAGCGAGGATGTCGCCGCGCCCGGCATGCGCGGCAAGCTGCATCGTCACGCGCGCCGTCAACCCCGTCGGCGGCCCACGCAACTCGACCTCGCCGACATGCACGCCCTGCGCGCTGAGGACGCCGATCTCCTGCGCCGCATCGCGCAGCGCCGCCGCGCAGCGTACGGCCCGCGCCGGGCCGTCGAAGCGCGCCATCATCAGCTCGCCATGCGTGCCGGCCGGGCGGCCGCCATGGCGCCCGACCAGCAGCCGCCATGTTTCCTGAAAACGCTGGCTGCGCTCGCTCCACATGCGGTCGCCAAGCCGCGCCGTGTCGTAGATCCGGGTGACCAGCAGTGCAGCCAGCACGCGCTCGGCCTCGGCAACGGCGCGCGCTCCGGTCAGGAATTCCTCGATCAGATCGGCCACCCGGTCGATATCGCCGGTCCAGATCGGGTGGTCGCGCCCGGCCACCTCGACCAGCCGCGAATTCGGGATCTTCCTTGCCAGGAAGCGGCTGGCCTCCGGGTCGACGCGCGCGTCGTTGCGGCGATGGATGAGCAGCGTCGGTGCGCTGATCGCCGCCAGCACGCCGCGCACGTCGATAGCTGCATTCATGCGGGCCAGGGCGATTGCCGCGGTCGGGCTCGCCGACAGCCGCTCGAAGCGCGCCCACCATGTGGCGAAACGCGGATCGTCGACGCGGCCGGGCGCGAAATGCGGCAGGGTGGCGCCGGTGCCCCATGCGGTCTCCGCCGTCGCGATGAACGCCTCAAGGCGTTCCGGCGGCATCACCCATTTGTGGAAATGCGCATAGCCGCCATAAAGCGTCAGCGCCCGCGTCCGCTCCGGGTAGGTGGCGGCGAACAGCATTGCCATCGGCGCGCCTTCCGAAGCGCCAAGCAAGGCGGCGCGGCCGCTGCCGGCCGCATCCATCACCGCGCGCACGTCGTCCATGCGGGTTTCAAGGCTGGGCAGGTGGTGGGCATCGACGCGGTCGGACAGACCGGTGCCCCGCTTGTCGAACAGAATCAGGCGCGAGAACGCCGAAAGCCGCTTCAACAGCCGGCTGTAGCCCTCGTCTTCCCAGTGCAGGTCGAGATTGGAAATGAAGCCCGGCACAAAGACGAGATCGAACGATCCCTGGCCGACCACCTGATAGGCGATCCGCACGTCGCCGCTAAGCGCGTATCGAGTTTCGATCGGCCTCACGAGATTTGTCCGCTCGACCCGACGATTTCTTATCGCCGATCATAGCAGAGGCGCGCGGCTTGCGTCAGATGAAACTTTAGAGCGAGTGAATATAGGCCGGCGGCGGCTACTTCTGTGACGCGGCGGTCTCGGTCTTCGCTCCGCCGACGCTAAAACCGGCGCCCTCAGGCGCGCTCGGCCGCTTGATCCTGGGCGCGGCGGCGACGACAAGCTCGTCGAAGCCCTCGCGCCCGCTGTCCAGCATCTCGAACAGTTGCCGGCGCATCCTCGGTTCCCAGAATTTGTTGATGTGCTCGGCGACGCCGGCAATGCCTTGCTCGCGCGGCTTGGAGTGGAAAAAGGCAGCGATCTGGTTGGCCATGCGGACCAGCTTCTCGCTGGTGCTCATGAGGTGGCCTTCGTCATGCGACATGCTTGGCAACTCCGGAAACCACGCGGTCAGGGTGGGTGAAAATATCGAAATCGTCGCCGCGCACCAGCGCCACCAGCGTCATGCCGGCGTCGTCCGCGGTGCGGATGGCAAGCGCGGTCGGCGCCGAGACGGCAATGATGACGGCCGCGCCGATCGCCGCCGTCTTCTGCACCATCTCGACCGAAACGCGCGACGTGACGACTACGGCACCGCTGGCGCCGTCAATGCCGGCTCTGGCCAGCGCCCCGGCCAGCTTGTCCAGCGCATTATGGCGGCCGACATCCTCGCGCGCCATGACGATGCCCTTGCCGGGGACGTAAAAACCGGCGGCGTGGACGGCACCGGTCTCGGCATGCAGCGGCTGCAGCTTCGACAGCAGCTTGACCGAGCGGACAATGTCGTCGGCCTGAAGTGTCAGCTTTGACACACCGACCGCATCGACCGAGCGCATCGCCTCCTCGATCGATTCGATGCCGCACAACCCACAGCCGACCGGGCCGGCCAGCCTGCGCCGCCGCGACTCGAACCGGGTGTTGGCCTGGTCCTTCAGCCGGATCTGGATGTCGATACCGGCGCCATGATCCTCGACCTCGATCGCCTCGATCTCATCAGGTGCCGCAATGATGCCTTCGGTCAGCGAGAAGCCGAGCGCGAAATCCTCGAAATCGGCCGGGCTTGCCATCATCACAGCGTGCGTGGTGCCGGCAAAGGAGAACGCCACCGGCGTCTCTTCCGGCACCATCCGGTTGGCGGCTTGAGTGCCGCCGGCGCGGCGCGCCAGCCGCGAGATCTGCGCAATGGCTTTGCGGCGCGCGGTCAAGGTTACTCCGCTGCTTCCAGCGAGGCGATGCGTCGGCTTTGCTTTGCCTGCTCGTCATAGTCGCGCTGCCATTCCGACGGGCCGTTGGACGCGCCGACCTGCACCGCCGTCACCTTGTATTCCGGGCAGTTGGTCGCCCAGTCGGAGAAGTCGGTGGTGATGACGTTCGCCTGGGTGTCGGGATGGTGGAACGTCGTATAGACCACGCCCGGCGACACCCGATCGGTGATCAGCGCGCGCAGCGTCGTCTCGCCGGAACGGCTGGTCAGCCGCACCCAGTCGCCGTCGCGCAGGCCGCGATTTTCGGCGTCATGCGGATGGATCTCCAGTCGGTCCTCGCTATGCCAGACCACGTTGTCGGTGCGTCTGGTCTGCGCGCCGACATTGTATTGCGACAGAATGCGGCCGGTGGTCAGCAGCAGCGGGAAGCGCGGCCCGGTCCTCTCGTCGGTCGCGACATATTCGGTGCGGATGAACTTGCCCTTGCCGCGCACGAAGCCGCCAATATGCATGATCGGTGTGCCTTCCGGCGACTTCTCGTTGCAGGGCCACTGCACCGAACCCACTCTGTCGAGGAGGTCGAAGGAAACGCCGGCGAAGCTCGGCGTGGTCTTGGCGATCTCGTCCATGATCTCGGAGGGATGCGTGTAGGTCCAGTCGAGGCCGAGCGCCTTGGCGAGCTCCTGCGTCGTTTCCCAGTCGGCATAGCCGCATTTCGGCTCCATCACCTTGCGCACCATGTTGATGCGGCGCTCGGCATTGGTGAAGGTGCCGTCCTTCTCGAGGAAAGTCGAGCCGGGCAGGAAGACATGCGCGTAGTTGGCCGTCTCGTTGAGGAAGAGATCGTGCACCACCACGCATTCCATCGCCGCCAGGCCGGCGGCGACATGCTTGGTGTCGGGGTCCGACTGCAGGATGTCCTCGCCCTGCACATAGAGGCCCTTGAACGAACCATCGACGGCTGCGTCCAGCATGTTGGGGATGCGCAGGCCGGGCTCTTCGTCGAGCTTGACGCCCCACAGGCTCTCATAGATCGCGCGCACCGCGTCGCCTGAAATATGACGATAGCCGGGAAGCTCGTGCGGGAACGAACCCATGTCGCAGGAGCCCTGCACATTGTTCTGGCCGCGCAGCGGGTTCACGCCGACGCCCGGCCGGCCGATATTGCCGGTCGCCATGGCAAGGTTGGCAATGGCGATGACGGTGGTCGAGCCTTGGCTGTGCTCGGTCACGCCGAGGCCGTAATAGATCGCGCCGTTGCCGCCGCGAGCGTAGAGCCGCGCTGCGCCGCGTATGTCGTCGGGATCGACATTGGCAAGCTGGCCGACGACCTCCGGGCTGTTTTCCGGCAGTGCCACGAACGACGCCCAGTCCTGGAACTCGTCCCAGTCGCAGCGCTCGCGGATGAAGGCCTCGTCGAACAGGCCTTCGGTGACGATGACGTGGGCAAGCGCGGTCAGCATGGCGACGTTGGTGCCCGGCTTCAGCGGCAGATGGTACTGCGCCTCGACATGGGCCGAGCGCACGATGTCGGTGCGGCGCGGATCGAGCACGATCAGCTTGGCGCCCTGGCGCATGCGCTTTTTCATGCGCGAGGCGAACACCGGATGCGCATCGGTCGGATTGGCGCCGATGAGCAGGATGACGTCCGTCTGCTCGATCGAATCGAAATCTTGCGTGCCGGCGGAGGTGCCGAAGGTCTGGCCGAGGCCATAGCCGGTCGGCGAATGGCAGACACGGGCGCAGGTGTCGACATTGTTGTTGCGGAAGCCCTGCCGGACCAGCTTCTGGACGAGGTAGGTCTCCTCGTTGGTGCAGCGCGAGGAGGTGATGCCGCCGATCGAGGTGCGGCCGTACTGGTACTGGATGCGGCGGAATTCGTTCGCCGTATGGGTGAGCGCCTCTTCCCACGACACTTCGCGCCACGGATCGCTGACCCGCTCGCGGATCATCGGTTTCAGGATCCGGTCCTTGTGCGTCGCATAGCCATAGGCGAAGCGGCCCTTGACGCAGGAGTGGCCGTGGTTCGCCTTGCCCGCCTTGTAGGGCATCATGCGAATGACCTCGTCGCCCTTGACCTCGGCCTTGAATGAGCAGCCAACGCCGCAATAGGCGCAGGTGGTGACGGTCGAACGCTCGGGCAGGCCTTTCGCCAGCACGGTCTTTTCCCTCAGCGCATCAGTCGGGCAGGCCTGCACGCAGGCACCGCACGACACGCATTCGGAATCGACGAACGCCTCGTGCATGCCGGCCGAGACCCTGGATTCGAAGCCGCGGCCCTCGATGGTCAGCGCGAACGTGCCCTGCACCTCTTCGCAAGCGCGCACGCAGCGCGAGCACACGATGCATTGCGCCGGATCGTAGGTGAAATAAGGGTTCGATTCATCGCTGGCGATATAGTCGATGGTCAGCGAGCCATGGCCGGGCGCCACGCCGTTTTCTTGCATGACGTGGTTGCGGCCGTCCACGCCGTAGCGGTTCTCGGTCAGGCCGACCGTCCTGACGACCTTGTCGAATTCGCTGGCGCCGGTGCCGGCCGTCTCGCCCCACGCCACCGGGTGGTCGGAGACGTAGAGCTCCATCACGCCGCGGCGGATGGCGTTCAGCCGGTCGGTCTGCGTATGCACGACCATGCCTTCGCCGACCGGCGTCGTGCACGAGGCCGGCGTGCCGCCGCGCCCGTCGATCTCGACGAGGCAGACCCGGCAGGAGCCGAACGAGTCCAGCATGTCGGTTGCGCACAGTTTCGGGATTTCGACGCCCGCTTCCATCGAAGCGCGCATGATCGACGTACCCGCCGGCACCGTCACCGACTTGCCGTCGACGGTCAGCGTCACCTGCTGTTCGGCTTCAGAGGCGGGTGTGCCGTAGTCGATTTCCTGGACCAGCGATTTGATGTCTAATGCCGCGTTCATGCCTGTCCGCTCCTATTCCGCTGCTTCGGCGACCGGCGTCGGCCGAAAGTCGTCCGGAAAATGGTTGAGTGCACTCATCACCGGATATGGGGTGAAGCCGCCCAGCGCGCAAAGCGAGCCGAACTTCATCGTGTTGCAAAGGTCGGTGACCAGTGCGATCTGCTTTTCCGGTTCGACGTTCTGGGCGAGCCGGTCCAGCACCTCGACGCCGCGCGTCGAGCCGACGCGGCAGGGCGTGCACTTGCCGCAGCTCTCGATGGCGCAGAATTCCATGGCGAAGCGTGCCTGCTTCAGCATGTCGGCGCTGTCGTCAAAAACGACGATGCCGGCATGGCCGATCAGCCCGTCCTTGGCGGCAAACGCTTCGTAGTCGAACGGCGTGTCGAACAGCGCGCGCGGGAAATAAGCGCCGAGCGGGCCACCCACTTGCACAGCTTTGACCGGACGCCCGGTCGCCGTGCCGCCGCCGATGTCGTCGATGATCTCACCCAGCGTCATGCCGAACGCAGCCTCGTAGAGACCGGGATGCTTCACGTTGCCGGCAATCTGGATCGGGATGGTGCCGCGCGAACGGCCCATGCCGAAATCCTTGTAGTAGGCAGCGCCCTTGTCCATGATCACCGGCACCGAGGCCAGCGAGATGACATTGTTGATCACCGTCGGCTTGCCGAACAGGCCCTTATGCGCCGGCAGCGGCGGCTTGGCCCGCACCTGTCCGCGCTTGCCCTCGAGGCTGTCGAGCAGCGCGGTCTCCTCGCCGCAGACATAGGCGCCGGCGCCGACGCGGACTTCCATGTCGAATGAATTGGGCGAGCCGAGCACATTGACGCCGAGCACGCCGGCCTTGCGGGCGATCTCGACGGCCTTCTGCATCACCGCCACGGCATGCGGATATTCGGAGCGGATATAGATGAAGCCCTTGGTCGCGCCGGTGGCGATGCCGGCGATCGCCATGCCTTCGATCAGCACGAACGGGTCGCCTTCCATGATCATGCGGTCGGCGAACGTGCCGGAATCGCCTTCATCGGCATTGCAGACGATGTATTTGCGGTCGGCCGACGTATCGAGCACCGTCTTCCATTTGATGCCGGTCGGGAAGCCGGCGCCGCCGCGACCGCGCAGGCCGGACTCGGTCACCTGGCTGACGATGTCGGCCGGCGTCATCGCCACGGCATTCTGCAGGCCCTTCAGCCCGTCATGCGCCTTGTAGTGATCGAGCGACAGCGGATCGGTGACGCCGCAGCGCGCAAAGGTCAGCCGCGTCTGTCTGGCCAGGAACGGGATTTTGTCCGGTGCGCCCAGCCAGCGCTTGTGATGGCCGCCGGTGAGGAAGCCGCAGTCGAACAGGCTTTTGACGTCGGATGGCTTCACCGGCCCATAGGCGACACGGCCATTGGCCGTCGCCACTTCGACCATCGGCTCGAGGAAATAGGCGCCGCGCGAGCCGTTGCGCACGATCTTGGCCTCGATGCCGCGCTCGGCCAATTCCGTACGAACCGCCTTGGCGACCTTTTCCGCGCCCAGCGCCAGCGCGCCGGAATCGCCGGGAATGTAGATACGCGGGATCATGAGCGCACCTCGGCAACGATATCATTGAGCTTTTCGTCGTCCAGCCGCCCGATCACCTCGCCGTCCAGCATCGCCGACGGCGAGCAGGCGCAAAGGCCGAGGCAATAGACCGGCTCCAGCGTCACCGAACCGTCGTGGGTTGTCTCGTGGAAACCGATGCCCAGCAATGATTTGAGCTTGGCGGCAATCGCATCCGAACCCATCGACTGGCAGGCTTCCGCCTGGCAGAGCTTCAGCACATGCCGGCCCGCCGCCCGGCTACGCTAATCGTGATAGAAGGTGACGACGCCGTGCACCTCGGCCCTGGAGATGTTCAGCGCCTCGGCGATGACCGGCAGCGCGTCCTGCGGCACATAGCCGAACTCTTCCTGGATGCCGTGAAGGATGGGCAACAGCGGGCCTTCGAGGCCTTTTAGCTCGTGGATGATCGCCGCCGTGCGCGATGCGATCTCGGTACTTGCAGGCTGCATCGTCATGCAGCGCCCTCCCTGTCGTAGCGATCTTCCGCTAAGTGCTTAGGAAATCAGAGGAAACCCGCCAAATCAATAAAGCCGATCCGTTGCTCGATAGAAACCTTCTATCGATCGCGTTCACCAGCATTGTCTAGCCTAGCGGCGGCCGCGGAAATCGTCCGCCAGCGCCATCGCCTCGTCCAACAGCGCCGAGACCAGCGGCGTGTGCGGTTCGCGCGGTGCCGCCACCAGCCCGACCGTGTGGCTGGCATCCGGCTCGACGATCGGAATCGCCCGGATCGGCTCGGAAAAACCGAACGTTTCCGCAAGGTTAAGCGGCATGATCGACGACCATTTGCCGGTACGGATATGCGAAAACAGCACGATCATCGAATTGGATTCCAATGTCGGCCGCACCTGCACGCCGGCTTCGGCCAGATGCTGGTCGATGATGCGGCGGTTCTGCATGTCCGGCGTCAGCAGGCAGAGCGGCAGCTGGCTGAGCTCGGCCCATGTCACTTTGTCGCGGTCAAAATACGGGTTCCCGACCGCGGTGATCAGCTGATAGCGCTCGTCATAGAGCGGCACGCTGGTGACGCGTCCGAGCGGCTCGTTGTCGAGATAGGTGATGCCGGCGTCGATGTCGAAATTGCCGAGCAGCGACAGCACCTCGATCGAGGTCCGCGACAGCACCGAGAAGGTGACGCCGGGGTGCTTTGCCCGAAACGGCGTCGTCAATCGCGCCACCATGGCCAGCGCTGTCGGGATCGCCGCGATGCGGATGCGCCCCGACAGGCCGTGGCGCGCCGCCCGCATCTCCTCGCGCATGGTGCGGGTGTCGCCGACGATGCGGCGCGCCCACACCAGCACCTGCTTGCCTTCCGGCGTCAGCCCCTGGAAGCGCGAGCCGCGCAGTACCAGCATCACGCCGAGCTGGCCCTCCAGCTGCTTGATGCCGGCCGAAAGCGTCGGCTGGGTGACGCCGCACACCTCCGCCGCGCGGCCGAAATGCTCCTCCTTGGCAAGTGCTATAAAGAATTCCAGCTTGTCGATCATGCCGTCGGGAGCCTGTCACGGACCATGTGTCCGATCGTAGCGCGCAAGGTCGGGGAAATTGTCTTCGTCCGCAAGCCGCATGTGCAAATCGCCCGCATCCACATCTTTCAGCCGGCTTACTGTTTCCCGCGACGAACTGCGGCGCTATGTGGATGGAACCTGGGTCATGCACTGGTACCACGGGAGGTCAAACATGCTGGGCTGGTTCCGCAAGCTTTTGCCGCGCGAAGATCGCTTCTTCGACCTGTTCGAACGGCATTCCCGTACCGTGGTCGGTGGCGCCGAGGCCCTGCAGCAGCTTCTTCAGGGCAACGACGTCGACCGCTGGTGTCAGACGATCATCGATCTCGAGGACGAAGCCGATCAGATCACCGCGGAAGTGCTGCTGGCCGTGCGCCGCTCCTTCATCACGCCCTTCGACCGCGGCGACATCAAGGACCTGATCCAGTCGATGGATGATGCCATCGACATGATGCACAAGACCGTCAAGACGGTAAGGCTGTTCGAAAAGAAAGAATTCGACCCGCTGATGCAGGAAATGGGAAGCGTCATCGTCGAGGCCGCCAAGTTGGTGGCCGAGGCAATCCCGCTGCTCAGCAAGGTCGGGGCGCATACGGTGCGCCTCAACGCCATCGCCGAGGAGGTTATGCGCGCGGAGGGCCGGGCAGACGACCTGCACGAGCAGGGCCTGAAGGACCTGTTCGAACGGCACGGCCGCAGCGACCCGATGGCCTATCTGATCGGCAGCGAGATCTACGGCGAGCTGGAAAAGGTGGTCGACCGCTTCGAGGACGTCGCCAATGAAATCAGCGGCATCATCATCGAGAACGTCTAGTGGAAGTCGCGATAGCCTTTCCCGTGCTGGTCGGCCTTGTCGCCGTCGCGCTGTTCTTCGATTTCCTCAACGGCCTGCACGATGCCGCCAACTCCATCGCCACCATCGTCTCCACCCGCGTGCTGAGGCCACACTATGCTGTGTTCTGGGCGGCCTTCTTCAATTTCATCGCCTTCATGTTCTTCGGTCTTCACGTCGCGGAGACGCTGGGAACCGGCATCATCGACGCCAGCATCGTCACGCCGGCAGTGATCTTCGCAGCACTTGTCGGCGCCATCGTCTGGAATATCGTCACCTGGCTCGTCGGCATTCCGTCCAGCAGCTCGCACGCGCTGATTGGCGGACTGGTCGGCGCCGGCGTTGCCAAGGCAGGCACCGGCGCCATCGTCTGGGCCGGGTTGGGCAAGACGACGGCGGCCATCGTGCTATCGCCGGCGGCCGGCTTTCTGCTGGCGCTCGTCTTGATCCTCGCGGTCTCCTGGTTGTTCGTGCGGCAGACACCGTTCGCCGTGGACAGCACCTTCCGCGTCATGCAGTTCTTTTCCGCCTCGCTCTATTCGCTCGGACATGGCGGCAACGACGCGCAGAAGACCATGGGCATCATTGCCGTGCTGCTCTATTCGCAGGGCATGCTCGGCGCGAATTTTTACGTGCCGCTGTGGGTCGTCATCACCTGTCAGTCGGCGCTGGCGCTTGGCACGTTGCTCGGCGGCTGGCGCATCGTCCACACGATGGGCTCGAAGATCACCCGGCTGAACCCGATGCAGGGGTTCTGCGCCGAGACCGGTGGCGCGATCACGCTGTTCGCCGCCACCTGGCTCGGTATTCCGGTGTCGACCACCCACACGATCACCGGCGCCATCATCGGCGTCGGTGCTGCCCGCCGCGTCTCTGCCGTTCGCTGGGGCATCGCCGGCAACATCGTCATCGCCTGGATCGTCACTCTGCCGGCCACGGCCGCGATCGCGGCTCTTACCTACTTCGCGGTCGGCCTGGCAAAGTGATGTGAACGGGCCGGCGTCTGCAGCCGCCCCCATTGAGCGCAGCCGAACCTACCTGTCCACCAGGTTCAGGATGTTGCCGTCCGGATCCTTGAACCACGCGACCTTCATGCCCTGGCCGACATGGATATCGCCCTCCAGCGCCAGGCCGGGCATGTCGTAGTGCTCGAAGGCGACGCCCTTCGATTTCAACGCCTTGACGATATTGTCTATCTCGTCGCCGACCATCCAGGTCACAGCCGTCGCCTTGTTGGTCCCAGCGAAGTTCGAACGGTACACGTTGATGCTGGTATCGCCGCTTTTATAGACGATCAGTTCGCCACCCTCATTGTGAATCTCCGTCAAACCCAAGATGTCCTCATAGAAGGCCCTGGCCTTGGCCAAATCCTTCACCGCGAGATTGGCCGTCGCATTGCTGTTGGCGAGCATGATCGTCTCCTTCCCTGGTTGTCGTTCCCTATGCGATCACTGAAATAGGTCGCATGGACTGTTCGGCGAAGGGTCATCCCGCCGGAATGCCCGTTCGCGGGACCCGGTTTCCCGGTCACACCGGGCAACCGTTGTTCCACGACTTGGTTCTGGTCGGAAACTGCACTATCTGAAGCGCCGAACACCCAGGAAAATTGCCATGCCCGTCACCAAGCAAATCGTCATCGAGCGCCTGAAGACGGTCAACGGACCGGACTTCACCGGCAACATTGTCGATCTCGGCATGGTTTCGGAGATTTTCATTGCCGATGCCAAGGTGTTCTTCTCGATCACTGTTCCCGCCGCCCGCGCCCAGGAGATGGAGCCGTTGCGCGCCGCCGCCGAGCGTGTCGTCAAGGCGATCCCCGGTGTCGCCGGCGCCGTTGTCGCGCTGACGGCGGAAAAGAAGGGCGGCGGCATGGAGGCGCCGGTTCCGCAAAGACCTGCTCAGCGGCCCGCCCCGGCGGCTGCACCTGCGCGTCCCGCCCCGCCGGCACCCGCCTCGCACAGCCAGGGCAAGCGCGGCGTGCCCGGCATCGAGGCGATCATCGCCGTCGCTTCCGGCAAGGGCGGCGTCGGCAAGTCGACCACTGCCGTCAATATCGCGCTTGGGCTTGCCGCCAACGGGTTGCGGGTCGGCGTGCTCGATGCCGATATTTACGGCCCGTCCATGCCGCGTCTGCTCAACATTCGTGGTCGGCCGCAGACCATCGACGGCAAGATCCTGAAGCCGATGCAGAATTATGGCCTCAAGGTCATGTCGATGGGCTTCCTCGTCGATGAGGAGACGCCGATGATCTGGCGCGGGCCGATGGTGATGTCGGCGTTGACGCAAATGCTGCGAGAGGTCGAATGGGGCCCGCTCGACGTGCTCGTCGTCGACATGCCGCCCGGCACCGGCGACGCGCAACTGACTATGGCCCAGCAAGTGCCGCTGGCCGGCGCCGTCATCGTCTCGACGCCACAGGACCTCGCCCTGATCGATGCGCGCAAAGGCCTCAACATGTTCAGGAAAGTCGACGTGCCGCTGTTGGGCATCGTCGAGAATATGAGTTATTTTCTCGCTCCCGATACGGGGAAACGCTACGACATTTTCGGTCATGGCGGCGCGCGCCGCGAGGCCGAGCGTCTCGGCGTCACCTTCCTCGGCGAAGTGCCGCTTGAAATGGTTATCCGCGAAAGCTCGGATGCTGGCACGCCGGTGGTGGTTTCGAAGCCCGATAGCGCCGAGGCGAAAATCTATCGCGACATCGCCGCGAAGGTCTGGGACAGGGTCAATGAAGAGCGCGGCGCGGCCGAAGCCGCGGTGCCGAGCATCGTCTTCGAGTGACCCCTCCCCCTTGAGGGGCGGGTGCCGCGCGAAGCGCGGCGGGAGGGGGTCGCCTCAACCGCCTCGACCTTCGAACTTAAACTTAAAAAAGACGGAGCACGTCGCTGCGGACCCCACCCGGCCCTGCGGGCCACCCTCCCCTCAAGGGGTCCTCAAGGGGGAGGGGAGCCGCCGACCTTCTCGCCAAAGCTCGAAAAAAACTGCCCGGCAAGTTTCTTCGACGTCGATTCGATCAACCGGCTGCCGAGCTGGGCGATCTTGCCGCCGACATCGGCCTTGGCCGCATATCTCAGCACTGTCGTTTCCGGCCCGTCTTCGGTCAGCGTGACGTCGGCGCCGCCCTTGGCGAAGCCGGCGACGCCGCCCTTGCCTTCGCCCTGGATGGTGTAGGAATGCGGCGGGTTGAGATTATTCAGCGTCACCTCGCCGTTGAACGTCGCCTTGATCGGTCCGATCTTCAGCACCACCGTCGCTGCCATCTCGGTGTCCGACCTTTTCTCGAGGCTTAGGCAGCCGGGAATGGTTTGTCTCAGAACATCCGGGTCGTTCAGCGCTTCCCACACCTTTTGCAGGGGTGCGGCGATGCGTTCCTCGCCCTCGATCACCAAAGCCATCAAAATCTCCCGGATAGCGGACTGACAAACCTCGATCCCGTCTAGCGCGGGGGCAGATGCATGTCTATCGCACCAAAGTGCGGATTCGGATGACGCGTGCCCTTGCCTGCTCCCGCGCGTTGTCATATCGATTTGTCATACAAATACGGAGACCATGATGGCAGGCGCCCCCACCAGCAAGAAAAAATTTCGCTCGCAGGAGTGGTTCGACAATCCCGACAATCCGGGCATGACGGCACTCTATCTGGAGCGCTACCTGAATTACGGGCTGACGCGGGCCGAGCTGATGTCCGGCAAGCCGCTGATCGGCATCGCCCAGACCGGCTCGGACCTGTCGCCCTGCAACCGCCATCACATCGAACTGGCCAAGCGGGTGCGCGAGGGCATCGTCTCGATGGGCGGCATTCCTTTCGAGTTCCCGTGTCACCCGATCCAGGAAACCGGCAAGCGGCCGACCGCCGCGCTCGACCGCAACCTTGCCTATCTCAGCCTGGTAGAGGTGCTCTACGGCTATCCGCTCGACGGCGTGGTGCTCACCATCGGCTGCGACAAGACGACGCCGGCCATGCTGATGGCTGCGGCCACCGTCAACATTCCGGCCATCGCGCTTTCGGTCGGCCCGATGCTCAACGGCTGGCACAAGGGCAAGCGCACCGGCTCCGGCACGATCGTCTGGGAATCGCGCCAGCGCCTGTCGGCCGGCGAGATCGGCTATGACGAGTTCATGGACATCGTCGCCTCCTCGGCGCCGTCGACCGGCTATTGCAACACGATGGGCACCGCCACCACGATGAATTCGTTGGCCGAGGCGCTCGGCATGCAATTGCCGGGCTCGGCCGCTATCCCCGCCCCTTATCGTGAACGCGGCCAGATCGCCTACGAGACGGGAAAGCGAATCGTCGACATGGTGCATGAGGATCTGAAGCCGTCCGACATCATGACCCGCAAGGCTTTCGAGAACGCCATCGTCGTCAACTCGGCGATCGGCGGCTCGACCAATGCGCCGATCCACCTCAACGCCATCGCCCGCCATCTCGGCGTGCCGCTCGACAATGACGACTGGCAAAAGATCGGCCTCAAAATTCCGCTCATCGTCAATCTGCAGCCGTCGGGCGAATATCTCGGCGAAGACTATCATCATGCCGGCGGCGTGCCGGCCGTCGTCGCCGAACTGATGAAAGGCGGCCTGCTGCCCTATCCGGAAGCCATGACCGCCAACGGCAAAACCATCGGCGACAATTGCAGCGGCGCCGTCAACGAGAACCTCGATGTCATCCGCACGGTTGCCGAACCGCTGAAAGCCAATGCCGGCTTCATCAATCTCAAGGGCAATTTGTTCGATTCGGCGATCATGAAGACCAGCGGCATCTCGCCCGAATTCCGCGAGCGCTATCTGTCAAACCCGAAGGATCCCGAAGCCTTCGAGGGCAACGCCATGGTGTTCGACGGGCCCGAGGACTACCACGCCCGCATCGACGATCCGGCACAAGGCATCGACGAGCACACCATCCTGTTCATGCGCGGCGCCGGCCCGATCGGCTATCCGGGTGGCGCCGAAGTCGTCAACATGCAGCCGCCGGCCTATCTGATCAAGAAGGGCATCCACGCGCTGGCCTGTATCGGCGACGGCCGCCAGTCGGGCACCTCGGGTTCGCCCTCGATCCTCAACGCCTCGCCGGAAGCCGCCATCGGCGGCGGGCTGGCGCTGCTGAAGACCGGCGACCGTGTCCGCGTCGATTTGCGGAAGGGCACCGCCGATATCCTCGTCAGCGACGACGAGATCACGCGGCGGCGCGCCGAGCTGCAGAACAATGGCGGCTATCACTATCCCAAGCACCAGACGCCGTGGCAGGAGATCCAGCGTGGCATGGTCGACCAGTTTTCCGAAGGCATGGTGCTGAAGCCGGCGGTGAAATACCAGGATGTGGCGCATACCAGCGGCGTGCCGAGGGACAATCACTGACCAGGATCCGTCGCATGAGGCGGCCAGGAAAACTGCTGCGTGCAGCTCTTTTCCTGGCTGCTGCATTGTTGCCGTCCGTCGCCTCCGCCACCGAATTTCCGGTAACGGCCGATCGCTGGACCGTTGCGGTCGCCGGGCGCTGGTGCGACGCGTCCAACCGCGATCCGGTTGAATTCGCCGCCACCCCCTATAACGGCCTGAAGTTCGGCCGCACGCGCGACTGGACGGGAATTGTCATGCGCGTGTTCCTGTGGCCGGGTGCCGTCAAGGACGACATGCCCGTGACTGCGACGCTGCAACTTGGGAACGTCGAGACGCCGCTGGTGATGACGGCGATGACCACGGTCGATTATATCGTCGATCTCGACTATGCTCTGACGAGCGAGGAGCAGAAGGCAATCGCCGGTGCCGGATCGATGACTGTGCGAGTGACGGGTGTCGAACAGCCGCTGGTTTTTCGCACCGAAGGCGTTGCCGGAGCGCTGGAGTTGCTCAACGAGTGCGCCAAGACGATCAAACACGAATGAGTCGGTGCTGCGGCTCTTGGCATGCGCCAAGGCCCGGCCCTTTCTCCCTGGTCTTCGGGCGGCCTCGCAAACTGGATGTGTCAACAGCCGGCAGAATGCTTGACAAGCGAGCGCGACAAATCCACGATCATCGCAAGGGGTTAATCGCGACGACCCCGTGAGGCGTCAGCCCAATGTTCGCGTCCAAGCTTCTCTCTCAAGGAGGTGGACGCCATGCCGTCGACAACAACCATCACCGTACCGCAACTATCCCGTCTGATTGGTCTGCCGGGTGCACCCGCGATCATCGATGTCCGCATCGACGATGACTACAATTCCGATCCGCGCCTGCTGCCAGGTTCAACCCGGCGTGACTTCAAGACCATCTCCACCTGGGCTGCCGATTTCACCGGCAGGCAAGTGGCGGTCGTCTGCCAACAGGGAAAAAAGCTCTCGCAAGGGGTGGCCGCATGGCTGCGGCACGAGGGCATTGCCGCCGAATCGCTCGAAGGCGGGTTTGAAGCCTGGCGCGATGCCAAGGGGCTTCTGGTCCACGCTGAAAAGATTCCGCGCCTCGACGCAAAGGGCCGCACAGTCTGGGTCACGCGGGCTCGCCCGAAGATCGACCGCATCGCCTGCCCGTGGCTGATCCGGCGCTTCATCGATCCTCACGCGGTCTTCCTCTTCGTCGAGGCGGCCGAAGTGTCGGCCGTCGCTGATCGTTTTCACGCCGTGCCGTTCGACATCGACGCCGTGTTCTGGAGCCACCGCGGCGAACGCTGCACCTTCGACACCATGATCGAGGAGTTCGGGCTTGAATCCGAGCCGCTCGATCGCCTCGCCATGATCATACGCGCTGCCGACACTGCGGACCTCGGTCTGGTTCCCCAGGCAGCCGGGTTCCTGGCCGCTTCGCTTGGCCTGTCGCGGATGTTTCGCGATGATCTGGAGCAGCTTGAGGCGGGTATGCTGCTTTACGATGCGTTTTTCCGATGGTGCCGTGATGCCACCGAGGAAACGCATAACTGGCCGGCCGCAGGCGCGGGTAGTCTCGGCGCGGGCAAACCGTCGTGAGCGCCGTCTTTTCGAAGGATCCGGCGGAGATCCAAGCTCCGGCTGTGCCAAGCTTCCGGCAGGCCGTGAAGCTCTGGGCGAAAATCGGCTTGCTCAGCTTCGGCGGCCCGGCAGGACAGATCGCGCTCATGCACAAGGAGTTGGTCGAGGAGCGGCGCTGGATCGGCGAACAGCGTTTCCTGCATGCATTGAATTACTGCATGCTGCTGCCCGGCCCCGAGGCTCAGCAGCTTGCCATCTATATCGGCTGGCTGCTGCACAAAACAGTCGGCGGCCTTGTTGCCGGCATTCTCTTCGTTGTGCCGGGCGCGCTTGTCATGCTCGTCTTGAGCAGCCTCTATGCGCTCTACGGCGATATACCCTTCGTCGAGGCGCTGTTTTTCGGGGTCAAAGCGACGGTGCTCGCCATTGTCATCGAGGCGGTGATCCGGATCGGGCGACGTGCGCTGAAGAACCGGATCATGGTGTCGATCGCACTCGCCGCCTTCATCGCCATCTACGCGCTAAACGTGCCGTTCCCGCTGATCGTCCTGCTTGCCGGCCTGACAGGCTGGATCGGCAACCGCATTGCACCGGCATTTTTTTCCGGCACATCGCAGGGCAAAGGCGATGTTCCCGACATCAAGGGCGCGGTCGATCTGATGTTCGAGCGCGGCGAACTGACCCACGTCAAGCCGACGCGATGGCATGCGCCGCGCATTTTGGCGATCTGGCTGCCGATCTGGCTCGGGCCTGTTCTGCTGATCTGGGCTTTCACCGGCTCTGCCAGCGTGTGGACGCAAATCGGTGGGTTCTTCAGTCTCATGGCGGTCGTCACCTTTGGTGGCGCCTATGCCGTGCTTGCCTATGTCGCGCAGGCAGCGGTCGAGTCCTTCGGCTGGCTCGCACCCGGTGAAATGGTCGACGGCCTTGGGCTGGCCGAAACCACGCCGGGCCCGCTGATCCTGGTCTTGCAGTTCGTCGGTTACATTGCCGCCTTCCGCCACTCCGGCGCGCTCGCCCCGCTGCTTGCCGGCGCGCTTGGGGCACTGCTCACACTGTGGGTGACGTTTACGCCGTGCTTCTTGTGGATATTCCTCGGCGCGCCCTACATCGAAGCGCTGCGCGGCAACAGGGCGCTGTCGGCGGCGCTCGGCGCGATCACCGCTGCGGTCGTCGGCGTCATCATGAACCTCGCGCTTTGGTTCGGCTTACACGTCATCTTCGGCGAAGTGCGCAATGTCGGGCTTGGAATGGACGTGCCGGTGCTCGCGTCGATCGACTGGCGCGCGGCGCTGCTTTCCTGTGCCGCCATGATCGCCATTCTGAAGCTGAAAATCGGCATGCTGCCGACGCTTGCCGGATCGGCGCTGGCCGGTGTGTTGTTGCTGGCGGTGAGCGGGTAGAGCTCAACCGCCCATGCCGCTGCGCGGCAGCTTGATCATATCGCCGAAGCGGGCACGCAATCTGTCGTCGACCGGCTTCGGCACATGGCGCGGGAAGCGTTCGGCAAGCACGCGTTTCTTCTCGATGATTGCCCGCTGCAAGATGTCGGGCCTGCCTTTCTCGTTCCATTCCTTCGGCGAAAAGCGGTCGCCGACGGCCGGATAGAAATATTCGGTCTGCATCAGCCGCAGCGTCTGCTCGTTGCCGAGATAATGGCCCGGCCCTTTCAGGCAAACATCGGCGATGGTGTCGATCGACAGCGACTCGTCCGTCACCTCGATGCCGCGCACGCAGCGCAGGCAGTGGCCGAGCATGTCATTGTCGATGATCAGGCTCTCCAGGCAGAAGCCGAGCAGCGACGCATGCATGCCGGCCGACTCATAAACCAGGTTGAGGCCGGCGAGACCGGCCATCACGTCGGTTATGCCCTTTTCGTAGCCGGACTGGATGTCAGGCAGTTTCGAATCCGTCATGCCGGCGGCCGAACCGCCTGGCAGGTCGTAGAACTGCGCCATCTGTGCACAGGCCGCGGTCAGCACCGCCTGCTCGGCCGAACCGCCCGACATGGCGCCGGTCCTGAGATCCGAGACAAACGGCCAGGTGCCGAAGATCGCCGGATGGCCGGGCTTGATGGCGTTGACATAGATAAGGCCGACGAGCACTTCGGCGACCGCCTGCACCACAGCACCGGCAATCGCCGCCGGTGCTGTTGCACCCGCTTGGCCGGCCGACAGCAGCAGGATCGGAATGCCGCCCTCCACGCAGGCTTCGAGCACGCCGCAGGCGTCCTCGGCAAACTTCATCGGCGGCACGACGAAGCAGTTCGAATTGGAGACGAAAGGCCGCGCGCGAAAATTCTCTTCGCCGCCCGCGATCGCATAAAGCATGTCGAGCGCCGGCTTGACGTTCTCACGCACAGTGAACGAGGTGCCGACATGCTTCGATGTGCCCATGACGCAGGCGTAGAGCGTGTTGAAATCCATATCGAGCGGGTCGGGAATGTCGCGCGGCACCATCGGCCGCTGGAAGAAATGGATGTTGTCGAGCCCTTCGACCAAGCGCGCGGCATCGTAGATGTCCTGCAGCAGCGACTCGCGATACTCACGCTTTTCGACGTCGACAAGGTGCACCGCAGCACCGGCCGTGCCGTAATGCACGCGCTTGCCCTGGATCACCATGTCGTGCTTCGGATTCTGGCCGTAGAGGGTGAAATGCCGTGCCGCTTTCTTGATCGTGTCGAGCACGAGACCGCGGGGAAAGCGCAGACGGCCATCTTCGCTGAGGCTCGCACCGGCCTTGGTCAGCGCCTCGATGCAGGAGGGGATGGCATTGGCGAAGCCGACTGTCTCCAGAAGCGTCAGCACGGCTTCGTGGATACGTTCGCAATCGTTCCCGCTGAGCGGGCTGTAGCTTCCGCCTTCAAGGCCGGCGCGCACCGGCTTGATGTCGTCGGCAAGCGGTGCCGCCCGCATGGCGCGGCGCGCCTCGCGCCCGCCGGAACGCCGCGAACGCTGGTCTGCGGACGAATCCTGCTTCTCATGAGCCACCGGCATGAAGGCACTCCACCTTTAGCTGCGAAGCGGGCGCGGCGGTTGGTCCACCATCGGCCTGCTTCGTCCCCTTATACTGCGACTATGCCGCCGACATTGGCACAGCCTATGTGCCAGCCGGTCCCGTCGCATATGCCAAGGTGCTAAAGAACCGGAGCCGCGCTACATGCGCCAAGCTCCGGTCGGGGGAGGGCGATCAAGCCGCTGCCGGCCTTCGTCCAGCTGCCGTCGCCAGTTCGCGGATACCTGGCTCGATGTGCTGCAGCGCGATCGATGAAATGCCCAAGCGCATGAAACGCGACGGCTTGTCGGTGCGGTCGAAGAACCGGTCGCCGGGCTCGATAATGACGCTGCGCGACGCCGCGGCCTCGGCCAGGCCGCGCGAATCGGTGCCGCGTGGCCCTTCGAGCCAGAGCGACGTGCCGCCGGCCGAATCGGTCGAACGCCACTCCGGCAGGAAGGCGGAAATCGCATGGACCAGACGCTTGCGCCGCTCGTCGAAGGCGCTCGACAGCCGCCGCACCAGCGCCTCGTGATGGCCGAGCGACAGGAATAGCGCGACGGCGCGCTGGTTGTTCGCCGGCGGATGGCGCAGCATGAAGCGGCGCAGCGCCCGAAGCTCGGAGATCAGCCCGGCCGAGGCGACGATGTAGCCGAGCCTCAAGCCCGGAGCCAGCGTCTTCGACATCGAGCCGACATAGACGACGCGGCCTGAACGATCGAGGCTCTTCAGCGCCTGCTGCGGCGCCTCGTCCAGAAGCTGGCTGTCATATCCATCCTCGATGATGATCTGGTTGTAGCGGTTGGCGCGCGCCAAAAGATCCTGCCGCCGCTCGGCCGACAGCGGCACCATGGTCGGGCAATGGTGGCTGGGCGTGACGAAGACGAAGCCGGAATCATTGGGAATGGCAGAGGTTACGATGCCGGAGTGGTCGACCGGAACCGGCTGGATGTCGGCGCCGGCCAGCCGGAAGATCGAGCGTGCATCGGGATAGCCGGGGTCTTCCATCGCCACCTTGGAGCCCTTGGTCATCAAAAGCGTCGCCAGCATGTAAAGCGCGTTCTGGGCGCCCAGCGTCACGATGATCTCGTCCGGATTGGCGAAGATACCGCGCCGCGGCAGCAGCCGCGCCTGGATCTGCTCGATCAACAGCGGATCGTCGCGGTCGACCATGTCGGACGCCCAGTTGCGGATTTCGAGCACCGCCAGCGCCATGCGGTTGCACTCGCGCCATTCGGCCGTCGGGAAAAGCGCCGGATCGAACTGGCCATAGACGAAGGGGTAGGACGACTTGATCCAGTTGTCGTGCTTGGCCGGCGGCGGCATGTCGCTGGCCGCGATCTGCCGGCGCGCCTTCCAGTCGATCTCGTTGGCCTGGTCGGGCGCCTTCTGGTGCGGCTTGGCCGGCGTCGCCAGCACTTCGGGATTGACGAAGTGGCCGCGCCGCTCGCGCGCCACCAGGAAACCCTGGTCGACCAGCTGCTGGAAGGCCAGCACCACGGTGCCGCGCGCGACGCCGAGTTTCTCGGCAAGAATCCGGCAGGACGGAAGCGGCATCGAAGCCGCGATCTGCCGGTCGAGGATAGCGGCGACGATCGCCTGGCGGATCTGCGCCTGCAGGGTCTGACCGGATTCCGCCGAAATCCGGAACAGGCCGGACCATATGGCCGTGTCGTTTCGCTGTGGCATGGGAGATGTTCCTCGATGGCCAGCTTTTTTCACTTGGCTGGACCAGTCGAATGTACCGGTGGCACAAGGTGTTGCGCCAATCAATTTTTCTGATCGCTGGGATTTATGCCAGTGATCCTTTGCGCCGGCCCGCGCTGCGCTGCGGCATCGCTGCGCATTGAAACAGATGGAATTCGACCCGATAGTTTGCCGCGACGACACGCGCCGGAAACATCCGGCCTGATAAGATGCATCTCAAGAGATCGGAGCGAAGCAGTGGATCAATCGTCCTTTCAAAAGCAGCTCGACGCGTTGCGCGATCATCGTGCGGCCAAATCGGGCTCGATGCGCGAGGCTTTCGCCGCCGATCCGCAGCGCTTCGAGAAATTCTCCGCCAGCGACGGCGACCTGCTGCTCGACTGGTCGAAATGCGCGGTCGATGCGTGGACGATGGAACTGCTGGAGAAGCTGGGTGCGGCCGCCGACCTCGAAGGCCGGCGCGCTGCGATGTTTGCCGGCAAGAAGATCAACGTCACCGAAGACCGCGCCGTGCTGCACACGGCGCTGCGCAATCTGACCGGCAAGGGCATCGTGCTCGACGGCCAGGACGTGAAGGCGGAAGTCCTCGCCGTGCTCGACGCGATGGGCGCCTTCGCCGATGCGGTGCGTTCCGGCAATGCGGCCGGCGCGACCGGCAAGAAGATCACCGACATCGTCAACATCGGCATCGGCGGCTCCGATCTCGGCCCGGCCATGGCGACGCTGGCGCTGGCGCCCTATCATGACGGCCCGCGCGCGCATTACGTGTCCAATATCGATGGCGCGCATATCCATGACACGCTGAAGGGCCTTTCTGCCGAAACCACCCTGTTCATCATCGCTTCCAAGACCTTCACCACCGTCGAGACGATGACCAATGCCGAGACGGCGCGCAGATGGGTCGAGAGGGCGCTCGGCACGGAAGCGGTCGGCAAGCATTTCGCCGCGGTCTCGACGGCGCTCGAGCTGGTCGCCAAGTTCGGCATCGCAGCCGACCGCGTCTTCGGCTTCTGGGACTGGGTCGGCGGCCGCTATTCGGTCTGGGGCGCTATCGGCTTGCCGGTGATGATTGCCATCGGCCCGAAGAATTTTCGTGCCTTTCTCGACGGCGCGCATGAGATGGACGAGCATTTCCGCACCGCGCCGCTGGCGGGGAACCTGCCGGCGCTGATGGGCCTGATCGGCTGGTGGCACCGCGTGATCTGCAAATATCCGGCTCGTGCCGTCATCCCCTACGATCAGCGCCTTTCCAGGCTGCCGGCCTATCTGCAGCAGCTCGACATGGAATCGAATGGCAAGAGCGTCACCCTGGATGGTGGCGCTGTAACGACGCCGACCGGCCCGCTGGTCTGGGGCGAGCCCGGCACCAACGGCCAGCACGCCTTCTTCCAGCTACTGCACCAGGGCACCGACTTCATCTCGGTCGAATTCCTCGCCGCCGCCGTCGGCCACGAGCCGGAACTGAAGCATCACCACGACCTTCTGCTCGCCAATTGCCTGGCGCAGTCGGAAGCCTTCATGAAGGGCCGCACTCTGGAGGAAGCCCGCGCGCAGATGCTGGCGAAAGGCATGAAGCCCGCCGACGTCGACAGGATTGCTCCGCACCGCGTCTTCTCCGGCGACCGCCCCTCGGTGACGATCCTCTACAGGAAGCTCGACCCCCACACATTCGGACGGCTGATTGCCCTCTACGAGCATCGCGTCTTCGTCGAAGGCACGCTGTTCAACATCAACTCCTTCGACCAATGGGGCGTCGAACTCGGCAAGGAACTGGCGACCGGGCTGCTGCCCGTCGTTGAAGGCAAGGAGAATGCCGCAAAGCGGGATGCCTCGACGGCTGGATTGGTGGAACACATCCACCGCTTGCGTGGCTCGGAGTGAAAAGCTTGGCGGACATCAAGGGAATATTGTTCGACAAGGACGGCACGCTCGTAGATTTCAACGCGACATGGCTGGGCATCGCCGACTTCATGGCGATGGATGCGGCCGAAGGCGATCGCTGGAAAGCAGACAGGCTGCTTGCGGCGGCGGGCTTCGATTTCGCCGCCAAGCGCTTCAAGCCGGATTCGATTTTTGCCTCCGGCACCAACATGGATGTCGTCGAACTGTGGTTCCCGCGGCTGTCCGATGAGGACCAGATGCTTGCCGTCGCCCGCTTCAATGCCATCACCTCGGCGCAAGGATCGGCGATGGCCGTGGCGCTGCCGGGCGTGGTCGAGACGCTTGGGCTGCTTCACAGAAAATCCTACCGGCTTGGCGTCGCCACCAATGACTCAACCAGCGGCGCGGAAAAGACCCTGGTCACGCTGGGCGTCGCGCAGCTTTTCGAAGCCGCCTATGGTTACGACGCGGTGGCCAATCCAAAACCGGCGCCGGATACGATCCTTGCCTTCTCGGATCTGACAGGGCTAAGGCCGGCAACGATCGCCGTGGTCGGCGACAACCGTCACGATCTGGAAATGGCGCGCGCCGGCGGCTGCGGCCTGGCGATCGGCGTGCTGTCCGGCACCGGCACACGTGAATCGCTATCGCAGATCGCCGACGTCATCCTGGATTCGGTTGCCGATCTGCCCGATTTTCTTGCGGCCCGAGTCAGCGAGACGGCTTGAGCGCGCAGCTATCCGGCTCGAACGAAAACACGCCGCTTGGTTTCATCGCCGCATTCCTGCCGGCGCCGACATCCGGCACCTCGTATTCGGCCAGCAGGCGAAGCCGCGAGCGGGGCAGATAGGCGCGGCCCGGATCGCCGATCAGCACGGCGATGCCGGCAGCAAGGCAGCGGTCGAGGAAGGGAACGACCCGGCCGGCAAGATCGTGGGCGTAAAACAGGTCGCCGACCATCACGATATCCACTGGTGGCGGCGGACCGCCGGTGATGTCTTCGCCAATGATCATGATAGCGACGCCGTTCGCAGCCGCATTGAGGCCGAGCGCGGCCACGCCATTGCGGTCGATCTCTGTCGCGACGACCTCGCTGGCTCCGGCCTTTGCCGCAGCGATGCCGACAAGGCCCGAGCCGGCGCCGAGGTCGAGCACGCGCCGCCCAGCCACGGTCTCCGGCCGGTCGATTATGTAGCGGGCGAGCACCGCGCCGCCGGCCCAGGCATAGGCCCAGTACGGTGGCTCCGGTTCAGGTCCGTCTTCTTCGATCCCGTGTTGGTTCCACTCGACAAGCCGCCTGAGCCCGCTTCCCGGATGGGCGGTGTAAAGCTGGATTTCGGGAAGCGCGGGCACGGCGGTGATCCGCATGTTCGCCCGGATGAAGTCTGCCGGGTCTGGACGCGAACCTATATCCCCGGTGTTGGCGCCGGCGATGCAATCGCTCAAGCTGCGCCTAGCTCCGCAACGCTCGTCGCAGAATCTTGCCGACCGGTGTCTTCGGCAGCTCGGGGCGGAACTCGATATATCTGGGTCGCTTGTAGCCGGTCAGGTTCTCGCGGCAATAAGCCGTCAGCATCTCGGCGGTCAGTGCCGGGTCCTTCTTGACGACGAACAGCTTCGGCACTTCACCCGAATGCTCGTCCGGTACGCCGATCGCCGCCACTTCGAGCACGCCCGGATGCTGCGCCACCACCTCCTCGAGTTCGTTCGGATAGACGTTGAAGCCGGAAACGAGGATCATGTCCTTCTTGCGGTCGACGATCTTGGTGTAGCCACGCTCGTCCATGAAGCCCATGTCGCCCGACTTGAAGAAACCGTCCTCGGTCATCACCTTGGCGGTCTCGTCCGGCCGGTTCCAGTAGCCGGCCATCACTTGCGGTCCGCGAATGCAGATTTCGCCGACCTCGCCGAGCGGCAAATTGTTGCCGTCGTCGTCGCGGATGGCGATCTCGGTCGAGGGCAGCGGCAGGCCGATCGTGCCGGTGAAGGCTCCGTCGCTGAATTTGTTGGCGGTCGCCCCCGGCGAGGTTTCGGAGAGCCCGTAGGCTTCGCTGATCGGGCAGCCGGTCAGCGCCTTCCAGCGCTCGGCGATGCCCTTCTGCACCGCCATGCCGCCACCCAGCGTCAAGATCAGCGGCTTGAAGTCGAGCTTGCGAAAATCCTCATTGTTGAGCAGGGCATTGAACAGTGTGTTGAGGCCCGGGAAGATGTGAATCGGGTATTTCTGCAGCTCCTTGACGAAGCCGGGAATGTCGCGCGGATTGGGAATGAGCACGTTCTGCGCGCCTTGCTGCATGCCCATCATCGCGTTCACCGTCAGCGCAAAAATATGATAGAGCGGCAGCGCGCAGAGGAAATTCAGATGCGCCGGCTTCGGCTTGACCGTGTAGGCGTCTTCGACCCACAGCGCGTTCTGCGCGACGTTCGCCAAAACATTGCTGTGCAAAAGCATCGCGCCCTTGGAGATGCCGGTCGTACCGCCCGTATATTGCAGGAAGGCGATGTCGGCGGTCGCGACCTCGGCGGGTTTGAAGGCCACGCCGGCGCCGGCCTTCAATGCGGCGTTGAACTTGACATGGCCGGGCAGCGACCATGCCGGCACCATCTTCTTGACGCGGCGCACGACGAAGTTGACGATTGTTCCCTTGAGCCCGCCGAGCATATCGCCCATCGTCGCGACCACGACATGCTTGACCGCGGTCCTGGCGATCACCGCCTGCAAGGTGCAGGCGAAATTTTCGAGGATGACAATGGCTTGAGCGCCGGAATCCTTGAGCTGGTGCTCCAGCTCGCGCGGCGTGTAGAGCGGGTTGATGTTCACCACGACATAGCCGGCGCGAAGCACTGCCATCATCGCGACCGGATATTGCAGCACGTTCGGCATCATCAGCGCGACACGCGCGCCCTTCTGCAGCCCCTTTGATTGCAGATAAGCGCCAAAGGCCGCCGACTGTCGCTCGAGATCGGCATAGGTGATCGATTTGCCCATGCAGACAAAGGCCGGCCGATTCGCAAACTGCTTGCAGGCGGCGACGAGAAAGTCGCCGATCGAGCTGGAGGGCAGGGCGCCGATCTCGGCCGGCACGATCTTTGGATAACTCTTGAGCCACGGTTTTTCCGGCAGGCCGGCGGCCAGCGACGTGATCGCCTTCGGTAATCTCTTGGCCGGACCTGCCGGCGGTTTTGGCGCAGTCGGCACTGCCTTCGCCGCCGGCTTGGCAGCAGCGGCGGACTTTGCGGGGGTCGCCGTCTTACTGGCTGCCGGCTTGGCAGACTTTCCAGCCGCGGTTTTCGCCGCCGGCTTCGCGCTTGTCTTCGCGGTAGCCTTCGGCTTGGCGGCGGCCGCTTTTGGCTTGACCGCTTTCGATGTTGCCTCGGCCTTTGCTTTCGCCGGGGTTGTTGTCTTTGCCGGTTTTGCCACCTGTCGCTCCCTCAATCGTTCTTATTGTTTCGGCACGCTTGAGCGCCACCGCCGCCCCTGGCGAACAAAGGTATCCCACGCTGCCGCAATGTCCGGAACCTGGGAAATCCAGCACGCCGTCCATCTATCTATGTATTGCCACTAGCGGCGGCCGTGCAAGCCTCGCCCACCTGGCAGTGCGGCAAGACTTGCCTTCAAACCTCTCGGCCGCGACCGGGTTTCGGACGGGCATCTCTTGGCATCGCTGCCGAACCGAACGGCTGGATTCCCCGAATTGGCGGCATCGCCGATCAACAAAAAATTGAGGTCGCTAATAATGTCGTGATCTGCGGATTCGGCTCGTTTTTTCCACAATCCGCCGCATGCCGGAATTTTTTTCTGCTTCCCGTGGGTTAGGCAAACAAGCAGTTCCAAAGCTAGAAAAACGGTGCTTATATGCGCGCTTCGCGAGCCTGATAGAGGGGCTTGGAAGAACATCAGGGAGTGCTCAATGAAAAAGAAACTGACTTTTGCAGCCGCGTTGCTGGCTGCAAGCGTCCTCGGCGGCATGGCCAATGCAAAACAACTGGTCTATTGCTCGGAGGCATCGCCGGCCGGCTTCGACCCGTCGCCATGGAGCGGCGGCAACGACTTCGACGCCTCGTCGCGCACTATCTATTCGCGCCTGGTCGAGTTCGAGCATGGCAAGACCACCATTTCGCCCGGCCTCGCAGAGAGCTGGACGGTTTCCGACGACGGTCTCGAATATACATTCAAGCTTCGCCCGGGTGTGAAATTCCAGACGACCGACTATTTTACGCCGACTCGCGACCTCAATGCCGACGACGTGATCTTTTCCTTCGAACGCCAGTGGAAGAAAGAAAGCCCGTGGTACAGCTATCTGGAAGGCACCGGCTGGGAATATTTCACCGGCATGGGCTTCCCCGATCTCCTGAAGGAAATCGTCAAGGTCGACGACCTGACCGTGAAATTCGTTCTGAACAAGCCTGAAGTCGCCTTCCTGCCTGACCTCGGCATGGATTTCGCCTCGATCGTCTCCAAGGAATATGCCGACCAGCTCGACAAGGCCGGCACCAGGCAGCAGTTCACCCAGAAGCCGGTCGGCACCGGTCCGTTCCAGTTCGTCGACTACCAGGTCGATGCGGTCATCCGCTACGCCGCATGGGACGGCTACTATGGCGGCCGCCAGAAGATCGACGATCTGATCTTCGCCATCACGCCCGATCCGGCCGTGCGCGCGCAGAAGCTGAAGGCAGGCGAGTGCGATATCATGTCGTACCCGGCGCCGGCCGACATCGCCGGACTGCAGGCCGACACGAACCTCAAGGTGGACGAGCAGGAAGGCCTGAATATCGGCTACATGGCTTACAATACGACGCAGCCGCCCTTCGACAAGGTCGAGGTCCGCAAGGCCCTCAACATGGCGGTCAACAAGAAGGCGATCATCGACGCGGTCTATCAGGGCGCCGGCGCGCCGGCCATCAACCCGATCCCACCGACCATGTGGTCCTACAACAAGGACATCAAGGACGATCCCTATGATCCAGAGGCGGCCAAGAAGATGCTGGCCGACGCGGGCGTCAAGGATCTGTCGATGAAGATCTGGGCTATGCCGGTCAGCCGCCCTTACAACCCGAACGCCCAGCGTGTCGCCGAACTGATCCAGGCCGACTACGCCGCCGTCGGCGTCAAGGCGGAGATCGTCAGCTACGAATGGACCGAGTACCGCCAGCGCGGCAAGGCCAAGGATCGCGACGGCGCCTTCCAGCTGGGCTGGACCGGCGACAATGGCGACCCCGACAACTTCCTGTTCCTGCTCGGTTGCGATGCCATCGGTCAGTCCAATTATGCGATCTGGTGCAACCAGGAATTCGAAGGCCTGCTGAAGAAGGGCAAGGCGACAACGGACGTCGCCGAGCGCACCAAAATCTACGAGGAAGCCCAGGTCGTGTTCAAGCGTGAGGCGCCGTGGCTGACCATCGCCCACTCCAAGGTCTTCATGCCGATGAACAAGAAGGTTTCGGGCTTCGTTATGGACCCGCTTGGCATTCACCGGTTTGACGGCGTCGACGTCACCGAATAAGTCCTGAGAAATTGAACGGCGGCGCGGGGCTCCCCCCGGCGCCGGTGTTTTGAGCAACATGCGCCGGTTTGTAATCCACCAGCGAGCCCTGATAATCCCCCCCCTGGTAGGCCTATAACGGGCGGGGGTCGGTTTATGTGTGTTAT
>NZ_JAMYSE010000053.1:0-45503 GCF_040321795.1 Mesorhizobium sp. M0244
GATGACAAACCGCTCAGCGGCAGCGCAAGATCGTTCATGGTGGGTGTGGTCTCCGGGAAATGGTTCGGATCGGCTTAAGCAACCAAATTCTACGTCATTTCAACGATCAGATCCCGAGCAGCCAGCCAGTATTCGACGGTCGCTTGCGCCTCTGCCCGCTGAGGCCTTGTGCTTCCTCCAGCGAGTCAAGCCGATCACCATGCGTGTCGCCAGTTCTGGTGCTCACCCACGTGCCATTTGCGATCTTGTGTCGGTGAGAGCACCGCAAGCACCTCCCCTGCTAGAGGGCAAGGCGGCTTGCGTCGCCCGTGTTGTTACTATTCTTCGCTGTGGTCGGAGTTTTTTCCTTGGCTTCGGAATCGGGACATTCGGCTTTGCAAAAAAACAGGCCATCGTGGTCGATCGGCACGCCCCCGAGTTCGGCGGCACGATGGGACGACAACGGCAGCGCAAGCTCCATTTGCGCGAGGGGCTCGTCCCTTCAAATACTTGATGCATTTGCGCTTTGCGTACCTCCGTGCATGTTGCTCGATGCCAGGCGGAGACCTCTGTCTAAACGATCGCGCATCGATGCAACGCCCACGCGTAGATCGCCATCATCGCGGCGATCGCTTTGCCGCGTTCGCCGCAGCCGTTTTCGAGCACGACAATCATGCCGGCGCTGTCGGCAGCGATGCGCATGCAAAAATTCACAGATGCATTCTAGCCAAATGCTAGCTGCCCAGCAAATGTCCGGCATTTCGCAAGGCCCCTAGGAAGAGACTGGCATGGCCGTTGGCATCGATCTTGGCCTGCATCGACAGGGGCATGCTGTGCCAGTTCTCCAAGGGCGCAGTGAAATGTGAGAACGTACCGTTGACGATGCAATGGTGGGTAACAAGGCCCTGTCTGTCCAACGCCAGCACCCCGATCTGGTCGCCCTGATATCGGATGGCTGCGACCCGCTGGACCTCCGCGTCACCGTCGACCCGCACGTCGAAAAGCAGGATGCCGCGGCTCCTGGTGGCTACCTCGGCGGCCTTTTCAGCGAAGCTTAAGGAGAGCGAGCGGACGCTTTCGACCGCCAGCTGTAAAACCATCAAATCCAGTTCATCCACTGCCATAAGGTACCTGCGCGCAACACATGGGTGATAGCAATCGACCACACCGCTTGTTCACAGATGTCGGCTCACGACCGATCATTCAGGGTTTGCCGGACGTCCATTGACCGAGGGCGTGCTCCGGTTCGAACCGATCCTGAAGCGGAATGCGCTGGATGTACGGAACCCGAGGAGCAGGCCAGCCAAAGTTGCCGCGACAATTGATGCCGTGATCATTCCAGACATCTGCATCGGCGTCGCTGAACATCCCACTGGCAATTCCGGTCTTTGCGGCAAGCCCATCCTTGGGCCGTCTTGTACCTGAAACCCTCGCGGTGGCGTCCCTCGAAACTCGGGACCGCCGGGCGCTTGATCGTCGAGAACTTTGTTTACGAAGGTCCGGACCTCCTGCAGATGATATTCTGGTGCGCTCGCCTTTGAGCATTCCGCTGAAGCGTGACGTTTCGCTAGTCCGTGTTCCTTGCAGGCTCACCGCGAGGGCGCCTTGCACACAGCGGCACGTCAGCGCATGAAACTCGTCCCCCGTTCACTTCACAAAATGGATTTCCTGAAGTACTGGGAGCGCAGAGAAATCTCCGGTCGCAGCCTACCCGGTTAAAACAAGGACCCAACAATGAAGACTCTCGTCGTCTGCTCCGGCGGATTGGACTCCGTCACCCTTGCTCACAAGGTGGCAGCGGAGCACGAACTCGCCGGCCTCCTATCTTTCGATTACGGCCAACGGCATAGGAAGGAATTGGGCTTCGCCGCCCTTTGCGCGGAGCGACTGAGCGTCCCGCACCGCATCATCGACATCCACGAGATCGGCGGCGGCCTTTCCGGCTCCGCGCTGACCGATAATGTGGACGTGCCCGACGGGCACTACGCCGAAGACACGATGAAGGTCACGGTGGTGCCGAACCGGAACGCCATCATGTTGGCCATTGCCTTCGGCTTCGCCGCAGCGCACGACGCTGACGCGGTGGCGACGGCCGTGCATGGTGGGGATCATTTCATTTATCCCGACTGCCGTCCGGCCTTCATCGACGCTTTCCAGATGATGCAGGACCACGCGCTCGACGGCTACGCGAAGATTCGCATTTATGCACCCTATGTGAATCTCACGAAGGCGGACATTGTTAGGAATGGAGCAGCATACGGCACGCCATTTGCGCAGACCTGGTCCTGCTACAAGGGCGCCGAGCGTCACTGCGGGAGGTGCGGGACCTGTGTCGAGCGGCGCGAGGCGTTTCATCTCTCTGGGCAGCCGGACCCCACCGACTACGAGGACTCCGACTTCTGGCTCGATGCGCTGCGAAGGAGGACCGCGTAATGTTCCGCATCACCAAGGAATTCCACTTCTCAGCCTCGCATCAGCTCACCTCGTTGCCACCCGATCACCAATGCGCGCGCCTGCACGGGCATAACTACATCGTTGAAGTGGAGCTTTCAGCGAATGGACTGAACGAGAACGGCTTCGTGCGCGACTATCACGATTTGGCGCCATTCAAACGCTACATCGACGAGAGCTTCGACCACCGACATCTCAACGACGTGCTGGGACATGAGCAAGTCACGGCGGAATATCTGGCCAGACATCTTTATGAATGGTGCAAGGCACGCCTGCCCGAAACCTCGGCCGTGCGGGTGAGCGAAACGCCGAAAACCTGGGCGGAATACCGGCCATGACCGATACGCATCCCGCAATCCGCGTGAGTGAGATTTTCGGGCCGACGATCCAGGGCGAGGGCGTGCTCATCGGTTTGCCCACGGTCTTCGTCAGAACCGGCGGGTGTGACTATCGCTGTTCCTGGTGCGATAGCCTGCATGCGGTGGACAATCAATTCCGCCATGAATGGGAGATGATGTCCATTGGCGCGGTGTGGCAAAACGTGCTTGCGCTTTCCGGTGGCCGCCCGCTGATGGTATCGCTGTCAGGCGGCAATCCGGCCATCCAGCCGCTCGGCGCGCTCATCGAGCGAGGCCATGGTGAAGGTTACCGTTTTGCGCTGGAAACCCAAGGTTCGGTGGCCAGGGACTGGTTTGCCGACCTTGACGTGCTAGTCCTCAGCCCAAAGCCGCCGTCAAGCCAAATGACGACCGATTGGGCCGCTTTCGAGGCGTGCCTCCAGGCGGCACAAGGCAGGCCGCAAGTCGTGCTCAAGCTCATTGTTTTCGACGAAAGGGACTACGCCTACGCGAAAGACGCCGCTGCGAGATTTCCGCGACTTCCGATCTATCTACAACCCGGCAATCACACGCCGCCACGCCCCGCAAATGAAGACGCTCCTGTCGACCTTGACGGAATATTGAAGCGCATGGAGTGGCTGGTTGATGCCGTGACCCGCGACAGGTGGTTCGAAGCCCGTGTGCTGCCGCAGCTGCACGTTATGCTCTGGGGTAACAAGAGAGCCGTCTAGCCTAGGCCCGCTTTTCACTGAAACTGCGCCGGCGGATATTCGGGTGGACGGGTTGTTCCAAGCTTGACGGCGCTGCCGGGGTGCTTGCGGACTTCTGCCACCGGCACCAAGAGCGTGGCCAGCCGCTTACGACTCGGATTGTTGCCGAGGCTCGGTTTCGACGGGCGTCGGCCTGGCGCGAACCAATCAAAGGTTAGCGCGAGCCACGGGTGGATAGTGTGGTGGTGCGATTCGGCGGCGCCTGCTGCAGCTGGCACGGTCCTTGCGGATTCTTGTTGCAAGGCCGAAGGGAGCTGTCGGCCGACAACCATGATCTGGCCAGGACGATTGTCGGCTGCTTCCGATACAGAAAAGAGGCCGGACTCGACGTGGCGCTTCAGGGACTGCGAAATGGAATAGGGCGCCGGAAGGCACGACCGGACGATATCGTCGCTATGCCAAGACGCGTCTGGTCCGCTCCGAATCCTGTCTCGACACGACGGTCGCCGATCAACAGTGAAAAACATAGCGCAATCGGTTCACGATCGACTGAGAACCATGACCGTTCCTCTGCGGTGCTCAGACTGCCGCTGAGTGCCTGGCCGTTCCACTTTCAAAATATTTGTCGAACTTTGCCGCGATGCTCCTGACAAAGGGCCGGCTTTCCGCAGGCACGACGAAGCGGTCACCATCAAGTTCAAGCAACCGCGCAGGATCTTGGAGGGCCGTGGAACTCGCCTTGACGAGAAGTCTTTGGCCGGCTTCGCCAAAGCGCTCCACCAGCTCAATCGCCGAGAAGGCGAAGTCACACATCAATCGCTCGATGATCCAGCCGCGAACGCGGTCGTCTTCGGAAAGCGCAATGCCTCGGACCGCTGCCAGCCCTCCTTCTGCAACCATGCGTCCATATTCGGCGGTCGAAGGCATGTTCTGTGCATAGCCCTGGCGAAACTGGCTGATGGATGACGGGCCAAGGCCGATCAAGGTCTCGCAGCGATCCTCGGTATAGCCCTGGAAGTTCCGGTGCAGTGTTCCGGCGCGGGCGGCAAGCGCGAGGGCATCGCCCGGTTTGGCGAAATGGTCGAGCCCGATTGCTTCGTATCCCTGGTCCACGATCGCCCGCGCCGCAAGTCGCGATTGAGCAAACCGCTCTGCCGGACCCGGCAGCCATGCCTCGTCGATCATCGTCTGATGTTTCTTAAACCACGGCACATGGGCGTAGCCAAAAAGCGCTATCCGATCCGGTTCCAGGGTCAGTGCCTGCGCGACGGTGGAGGAGACGCTCTCCCTGGTCTGGTGTGGCAAGCCGTAGAGCAGGTCCAGATTGACCGATTCGACGCCGCGCGAACGAACGCCGTCGACTACCGCTTTGGTCTGCAAAAAGCTCTGCTCGCGGTTAATTGCCTTTTGCACCTTCGGGTCAAAATCCTGGACGCCGAGGCTCGCACGGGCCATGCCGATTTCGGCGAGTGCGTCGAGGCGGGCATCGTCCATATCATTGGGTTCGATTTCGACGCTGATCTTGGCGCCGGGAAGAAAGGTGAAGCTGTTGCGCAGGACGGTTCCCACCGCCACCAGATCCTCCGGTTTGAGCATCGTTGGCGAACCGCCGCCGAAATGGACGGCACGCACGCGGCCCTTGCCTGCGACAAGACTGGCGACGGTGGCGATCTCGGCATGCAGCGAGCGAAGATACGTGCTCACCGGTTCGTAGTGGCGTGTCTGCTTGGTATGGCAGGCACAGAACCAGCAAAGCTTGTCGCAGTACGGGATGTGCAGATAGAGCGATATCTCGTGGCCCTCGTCGAGCGCCTGCAGCCAGCCTCGACAAACGGCAGCATCGACGCTTGCATTGAAATGCGGCGCTGTCGGGTAGCTCGTATAGCGCGGCACGTTCTCACCGAGTCTGGCAGCTAGCTCCAGTCGCATGTCGTGGTCCACCGTGTTTGCGTCGCCGGAACTGTGGATGCTTGGATGAGCCTAAGCCCTGATTTCGATCAACCTTCAACACGGACAAACTGCCGCAAGGATTTTTCTACTGTCGATTGCTATCCTGCCCGCACTGGACCGGTAGAGCGATCGAATGACATTACGGCAGGACATTCACAGTTCCGGCATTCCCGTTCTTTGCCTGTCTTGCGAGGCACGGCACCGCGGTGTCTGTGGTGCGCTCGAACCAGACCATTTGGCTCAGCTCGCCAAGACGTCGTCGCGGCACAATATCGAGCCGGGGGTCGAACTGATCGGCGACGCCGAGGCGGTCGACTGTTATTCAAACGTGCTTTCAGGCGTGGTGAAGCTCACGAAGAGCCTTTCGGACGGCCGCCAGCAGATCGTCGGTCTCCAGTTCGCGCCGGATTTTCTGGGACGGCCCTTCAAGATGAAAAGCGCGATCAATGCGGAAGCGGCAACAGCTGTCTCGCTATGCTCGTTTCCGAGAGCGGCCATCGAACGGTTGATGAAGGAATCACCGGAATTTGTGCATCGGCTGTTCAAGCAGGCGCTGAACGAACTCGACGAGGCACGCGAATGGATGGTGACTCTGGGGCGCAAGACCGCACCGGAGAAGGTGGCGAGCTTTCTCCTCATGATCGCCCGGAACATCGGTTCCAGTGTTGACCCGGCGGCCAGGTCGGCGTGCTTCGAGCTGCCGATGACGCGTGCCGACATCTCTGATTTCCTTGGAATTACAAACGAGACCGTGAGCCGTCAGCTGACCAGCCTGAGAATGGACGGCGTGATTCGGATCGAGAACAACCGCCGTATCACCGTGGACAGCATGAGCCGGCTGGAACGGCGCTGCGGCGGCCGAGGCGCAACCGCCGTTTGAATGACACCGAAGCTGCATGGCCTACGTCACTTACTTCGTTCGGGGCAGGGCATGCTCGCGTTGGGCGTTAGAAGAAGTCGCATAGCGACAGCCCGCTCTCCATCCGATCGCATGAGCCAGGTGCGTTTCGGCCAACTCGTCGGAGAAGCATCCATCCTCGACGTGCTCGACGTGCAACCGGCTGTTCCAGGCAGGATCGCACTCGGCCGAAGTCAATACGCCTCATACGCAGGGGAAAATCGCCGTCTCCCCGAACCATGAATGTCACGAAGGCAGCGTAACGCTGGCGCGGGCTGTCCCAAGGCATTGAAACGATCGACGTTCGGCAAGGCATCGGCCTACTTTCCAGCGTCACAGAAGGCGCGCTTCCCCACACGCCCGCGATCGCCTCCATACCCGACCCGACCGGGACGCGTGGCCTGTCCATAAGCGTGGCGGCCGATGCTGCGCTTCCACATTCGATCGCCGCAGTCTGATCGCACCGAACTCGATGCTGCTCGAAGCAAAATCGTGCGGCTCTGACATGGATCAGGGCGAGCAGGCCACGGCTGCGCAATAAGGCACTGCGGTTTGGCGCCCGCCGGAATTGGAAATCGGGGCTTGCGATGAAATTCGGCACAGAGATCGTCCTTCTAAGCCTGTTTGCATTTGCGGCCCTGGTGGCTGCCGGCTTCGGCGTAGATGAACCTTTTCGGCAGCACATGTGGGTGCTGCTCATCGTGCTGCTTGGCTTTATCACCATCCTTCTTCGCAACACGAGCTTCGCAGCGCCCGCCGCAATCGATCCGTCCGCCTATATGGATGGACCGATCCGCTACGGTGCCATCGCCACTATGTTCTGGGGCGTGGTGGGAATGCTGGTCGGCGTGGTCATCGCGCTGCAGCTTGCCTACCCGGATCTTAACATCGAGCCCTGGTTCAATTTCGGCCGACTGCGGCCGCTGCACACATCCGGTGTTGTGTTCGCTTTCGGCGGCAACGCGCTGCTCTGCACGTCCCTGTATGTCGTCCAGCGGACCTGTCGTGCCCGGCTGTTCGGCGGCGATCTCGCCTGGTTCGTGTTCTGGGGCTATCAGCTGTTCATCGTCATGGCGGCAACCGGCTACCTGCTCGGCATCACCGAGAGCCGCGAATACGCCGAGCCCGAATGGTATGTGGACCTGTGGCTGACCATTGTCTGGGTCGCCTACCTCGTCCTGTTCCTCGGCACGATCCTGAAGCGCAAGGAACCGCACATCTACGTCGCCAACTGGTTCTACCTTGCCTTCATCGTGACCATCGCAATGCTGCATGTGATCAACAACCTGTCGATGCCGGTCTCCTTCCTGGGCTCCAAGAGCTATTCAGCCTTCTCCGGCGTACAGGACGCCCTGACGCAATGGTGGTACGGCCACAATGCCGTCGGCTTCTTCCTCACCGCCGGCTTCCTCGGCATGATGTATTATTTCGTTCCCAAGCAGGCCAACCGACCCGTCTATTCCTACCGGCTGTCGATCATCCACTTCTGGGCTTTGATCTTTCTCTACATCTGGGCCGGTCCGCACCACCTCCACTACACCGCCCTGCCGGACTGGGCCCAGACGCTCGGCATGGTGTTCTCCATCATGCTCTGGATGCCGTCATGGGGTGGCATGATAAACGGCCTGATGACGCTCTCGGGCGCCTGGGACAAGCTGCGCACCGACCCGATCATCCGCATGATGGTCATGGCCATTGCCTTCTACGGAATGTCGACCTTCGAAGGCCCGATGATGTCAATCAAGGCCGTCAACTCGCTCTCGCACTACACCGACTGGACCATAGGTCACGTCCATTCGGGCGCGCTCGGATGGGTCGGCATGATCTCGTTCGGCGCGATCTATTTCATGGTCCCGAAGTTATGGAACCGCGACCGGCTTTATTCGCTGCGGCTCGTCAACTGGCACTTCTGGCTGGCGACGCTTGGGATCGTCGTTTACGCCGCGGTGATGTGGGTCTCCGGCGTCATGCAGGGCCTTATGTGGCGCGAATACAACGAGCAGGGCTTCCTGGTCTACTCCTTCGCCGAAACCGTCGCAGCCATGCATCCCTACTACATCATGCGTGCCATCGGCGGCGCGATGTATCTGTCGGGCGCCCTCATCATGGCCTGGAACATCGCCATGACCATCCTCGGCTACCGGCGCGAGGAGGATCCGATGCCGCGCTCCATCCCCGCCCTCCAGCCTGTGCGATCAGGAGCCAGAAAATGGGCTTGATGGACAGACACGCGGTCATCGAGAAGAACGCCACAGTTCTTCTCCTCGGGTCCCTGCTGGTCGTAACAATCGGCGGTATCGTCGAGATCGCGCCGCTCTTCTATCTCGACAACACCATCGAGAAGGTCGAAGGCATGCGGCCCTATTCGCCGCTCGAGCTCGCCGGGCGCAACATCTATGTGCGTGAGGGCTGTTACCTCTGCCACAGCCAGATGATAAGGCCGTTCCGCGACGAGGTCGAGCGCTACGGCCACTATAGCCTGGCGGCCGAGTCGATGTACGACCACCCGTTCCAGTGGGGCTCGAAGCGCACCGGGCCGGATCTCGCCCGGGTCGGCGACCGCTACTCGAACGGATGGCACGTCCAGCATCTCACCGAGCCGCGTTCGGTGGTGCCGGAATCGATCATGCCGAGCTACGCGTTCCTGAAGGACATGCCCATCGAGGTGAAGGATTTCTCGACGCATCTGATCGCCAACAGCCGTGTCGGTGTGCCCTATTCAGACGACATGATCGCTCATGCCAATGCCGATCTCATGGCGCAGGCCGATGCGAATGCCGACACATCGGGCCTGGAGAGACGCTATCCGAAAGCCAAGGTTGGGGACTTCGACGGCGATCCGCAGCAGGTCACCGAAATGGATGCGCTGGTCGCCTATTTGCAGATGCTCGGCACGCTGGTCGATTTCAGGACCTATGACGAAGCCGCCGGTTACCGCTGAGGAGAATGGCGATGACCTACAATTTCATGCGGGAGTTTGCCGACAGCTGGGGCCTGCTTGCCATGGCGCTTTTCTTCCTCGGATGCGTTGCCTTTGCACTTCGTCCCGGCAGCCGCAGGCAAGCCGAGAGAGCCGCTCACATTCCTCTCAAGGACGACTGATCATGGGCAGCGAGCATATCGACGAGGTTTCGGGTATCTCGACGACCGGCCATGAGTGGGACGGCATCAAGGAACTCAACAACCCGCTTCCCCGCTGGTGGGTCATCACCTTCTACATCACCATTGCCTGGGCGATCGGCTACACCGTCGTCTATCCGGCATGGCCGATGCTGACTTCCGCGACCAGGGGTGTGCTGGGGTATTCGAGCCGCAGAGACGTCAAGAATGAACTGGCCGCGGCCGAAGTGGCCAAGGGTAAATTTGTCGCTGCCATTCAGGCGAAGACCGTCTCCGAGATTACTGCCGACGATACGCTACGCGAATTCGCCGTCGCCGCAGGTGGCGCCGCGTTCAAGGTCAATTGCGTGCAGTGCCATGGCTCGGGCGCTCAAGGGTCCAAGGGTTTTCCCAACCTAAACGACGACGATTGGCTGTGGGGTGGCAACGCCGAACAGATCCAGCAGACGATTGCGCACGGCATCCGCTTCGCATCAGACCCGGATACGCGCCTGTCTGAAATGCCTGCTTTTAGCGACATCATCACGACGGATCAGATCAAGCAGGTCGGCGCCTATGTCGCAAGCCTCTCCGATCCTGTTCAGGACACAAGCCTGATCGAACTCGGCGCCAATGTTTTCGCCGAGAATTGTGCGGCCTGTCATGGTGAGAATGCAAAGGGCAACAGGGAGCTCGGCGCACCCGACCTGACCGACGCGATCTGGCTATACGGGTCTGGCGAAACAGCCATCGCCGCGCAGGTCCGCGCGCCGAAGCACGGCGTCATGCCGGCCTGGATCGGGCGTCTCGGCGAGATCAAGGCCAAGGAACTCGCGGTCTATGTCCATTCGCTTGGTGGCGGAGAATAGGTACGCAGCCTATTCTCGTCCTCCCCCCACCACCAAGCGACGAGGCCCGGCGCGCGCCGGGCCTCGGCATCATCCAGAAACCGATGGGTCGCTGGTGACTGGAGCTTCTCGTGCTCGATAACACGCAAATAGAACGGCTCGAAGCCGATGCGGTCAACTCCGCCAAGACCCGTCAGCCGCTCTATGCCGCACGCAAGAAGATCTTCCCGGCCCGGGCCTCTGGCAGTTTCCGCCGCTTCAAGTGGTCGGTGATGGCAATCACGCTGGGGATCTACTACCTGACGCCCTGGCTGCGGTGGGATCGCGGGCCATTTGCCCCGGACCAGGCCGTGCTGGTCGATCTTGCCAACCGCCGCTTCTATTTCTTCTTCATCGAGATCTGGCCGCAGGAATTCTATTATGTGGCCGGCCTGCTGGTCATGGCCGGTATCGGCCTTTTCCTGATCACATCCACCGTCGGCCGGGCCTGGTGCGGCTATACGTGCCCGCAGACCGTGTGGGTCGATCTGTTTCTGGTCGTCGAGCGAGCCATCGAGGGCGACCGCAACGCGCGCATCAAGCTCGATGCCGGTCCCTGGACTGCGCGCAAACTCGTGCTGCGAACATCGAAACACGCCATTTGGCTGGTCATAGGGGTGCTGACCGGCGGCGCCTGGATCTTCTATTTCGCCGATGCGCCGACGCTGCTTGGGGAACTCTTCACCGGCACCGCCGCCGCCGTCGCCTACATCACCGTGTCCGTGCTGACGGCGATGACCTATACGTTCGGCGGGCTGATGCGCGAGCAGGTCTGCACCTACATGTGCCCATGGCCGCGCATCCAGGCGGCCATGCTCGACGAGAATTCCCTCACCGTCACCTATAATGACTGGCGCGGCGAACCGCGCTCGCGTCACGCCAAGAGGGTCCTTGCCGCCGGGCAGCCCGTCGGCGACTGCGTCGACTGCAATGCCTGTGTCGCGGTGTGCCCGATGGGGATCGACATTCGTGGTGGCCAGCAGCTTGAATGCATCACCTGCGCGCTCTGCATCGATACCTGTGACGGTATCATGGACAAGCTCGGCAGGGAGCGCGGACTGATTTCCTATGCGACGCTGGCCGACTACAACGCCAATATGATGCTGGCGACCCCAGGCGGCTCCGGTTCAGTCAACCCGTCACTGGTCAGGAACGCTGACGGCCTGTTCTCCGACAATGTGGCCCGTTTCCATATGCGCAAGATCTTTCGCCCGCGCACCTTCATCTACATGGGCGCCTGGTCGGCGGTCGGTCTCGCGCTGCTCTATTCGCTGCTGACCCGCGCACGGCTCGAATTGAATGTCCTGCACGATCGCAACCCGCAGTTCGTGACGCTGTCCGACCGTTCGATCCGCAATGGCTACACCGTCAAGCTGCTCAACATGATCCCCGAATCAAGAACGATCATTGTCACGATGCAGGGCCTGCATGGAGCCGAAATGAGCGTTGTCGGCATCGACCTGCCGGCGGATCGCTCCTTTGCCATCCCGGTCGAACCCGACCGGCTGAAGATGCTCAAGGTTTTCGTGCGTGAGCCGGCAGATCAGGTTCGGGGTGCAGCGCAAAGCTTCAAGTTCCGGGTCGAAAACAAGGCAACGTTCGAGTCGGACGAATACACGGCCACTTTCAACGCACCGGAGATCGCCAGATGAGCGACACCTCGCGACAATCCCGCGAATTCACCGGCAGGCATATGCTGTTCACCATCCTTGGCTTCTTCGGCGTGGTCATAGCGGTCAATCTCACGATGGCGACGCTCGCCAACACGAGCTGGACCGGCCTTGTCGTCGAAAACACCTATGTGGCGAGCCAGCAATTCAACAAAAAGGCCGAGCAAGGGCGAACTCAGGCAGCCCTCGGCTGGACTGGCAAACTGACCATCGCAGGCGGTGAGGTCCGCTACAGTCTCACCGATGCTGTCGGCAAGCCGGTTGCCTTGCGTGGCGTCAAGGTGCTGTTTCGTCATCCCGCCTACGAGGCCGAGGACAAATCCGTCACTCTTGCCGCTGCCTCCGGTCAGATATTCGCCGCGCACCACATTCCCAAGGATGGCGTCTGGATCGTCGAAATCGAGGCCGATGCGAGCCTTGCGAAACCCTATCGCGACCTTCGCCGGATCATGATTTCCCACGGGGCGCTGCAATGAGCTGCTGCGCGCCAGGCGCCGAAATGGCGCTGGACCTGGACAAGGTCGCACTCGTCCGGCCTTCTAGCCAGGAAATCAGACTGGCGAGCCGCTCGATTGGCGAAAATCTTCGCCAGACCGACCTCTCGGTGCCGGCTGTGCATTGTGCCGCCTGCATCCAGACGATCGAGACGGCGATCGGCAAGCTGGATCGCGTCGAAGGCGCTCGTGTCAATCTTTCGACGAAACGTGTTTCGGTCCGGTGGCGCGGCGACGAGGTTCCGCCATTCGTCGCCACACTTGGACGGCTGGGCTATGGCGCGCACCTGTTCGATCCCGAGGCTGACGGGAAGGACAAGGCGCTCTCGGAACTGATCCGCGCCGTCGCGGTCGCCGGCTTTGCGGCGGGCAACATCATGCTGCTATCAATCTCCGTCTGGTCCGGCGCGCAAGGCGCGACCCGCGACCTGTTCCATTGGGTCTCGGCCTTGATTGCCCTTCCTGCGCTCGCTTTCGCCGGCGGCATCTATTTTCGCTCGGCCTGGAATGCGCTGCGCCACAGCCGCATGAACATGGACGTGCCGATCGCGGTCGGGGTATCGCTCGCTTACGCCATGAGCCTCTACGAGACGATCAACCATGGCGACCATGCTTATTTCGACGCGTCGGTGTCGCTGCTGTTCTTTCTGCTGATCGGCCGCACGCTGGATCACGTGATGCGGGAACGGGTGCGGACGGCCGTGAACGGACTGGCTCGGCTGGCGGCGGGCGGCGCCATGGTGCTGCGCGAGGATGGTTCGCGCGACTACTTGCCGGTTGGCGAGATCGAACCAGGAATGGAGCTCTTGATCGCGGCTGGCGAGAGGGTGCCCATCGACGGCAGGATCATTGGCGGGGCGTCGGATCTCGACTGTTCCCTGGTTTCCGGGGAAAGCACGCCCAGAACGGTGGGCCCGGGGGCGCAGGTCCAGGCCGGTACACTCAATCTCACCGGTCCGCTGACCATCGAGGCGACGGCCGCCGCCAAGGATTCCTTCCTGGCCGAAATGATTCGGCTGATGGAAGCGGCAGAGGGCGGCCGCGCACGCCATCGCAGGATCGCCGATCGCGTCTCCGCGCTCTATGCCCCCGTGGTCCACCTCACCGCCTTTGTGACGTTCCTCGGCTGGATGGCGGCGACCGGCGACTGGCACCGGGCAATAACAATCGCCATCGCCGTTTTGATCATCACATGCCCGTGCGCGCTCGGTCTCGCCGTGCCGATCGTGCAGGTGGTCGCTGCGCGGCGGCTGTTTGAAAACGGCGTCATGGTCAAGGACGGCTCCGCCATGGAGCGCCTGGCGGGGATCGACACGGCATTGTTCGACAAAACCGGCACGCTTACGCTCGGACTGCCAAGGCTGATCAATGCGCCGTCGATCGATCCGACGATGCTCGCCATGGCGGCCGAGATGGCAGCGCATTCCCGCCATCCCTTTTCGAAGGCAATCGCTGGCAATGCAGCCTTTGCCGGCCAGCCGAAACTCGCGTCCGTCAGCGAGCATCCGGGCTTCGGCATCGAAGCCATCGCCGAGGGCAGTACCTGGCGGCTGGGTCGCCGCGGATGGGGTGAGTTGAAAGCCCGGACCGGCGGCGAAGGCAAACAAGGCTATGGCGGAACCGTTCTGACGAAGGACGGGGTCATTGTCGCGACTTTCGATTTCGAGGATGAGCTGCGTGCCGATGCCAAGGCGGCCATCGAGCAACTGAACGGCGCCGGCGTGTCGGTGGAGATGCTGTCGGGCGACACAGAAGCTGCCTGCGGCGAGGTGGCGGAAGCACTGGGCGTCGAGCGCTTCGTTCCCGCGTTGCTTCCCTCCGGGAAGGTCGAACAGATCGAAGCATTGACCCGAACTGGCCACAAGGTGCTGATGGTCGGCGATGGGCTCAACGACACGCCTGCATTGGGCGCCGCACACGTTTCGATCGCTCCGGCCACGGCGGCGGATATCGGGCGCAACGCCGCGGATTTCGTGTTCCTGCGTAAAAGTCTTCTGGCGGTCCCACTTGCTTTAGACATTTCGCGGAAGGCCGGACGGCTGATCCGGCAGAACATCGCCATCGCGATCGTTTACAATGGCATCGCCGTGCCGGTCGCCATTCTGGGGCACGTTACGCCACTGATCGCGGCGGTCGCGATGTCCGCCTCGTCCCTCCTGGTCATCGGCAATGCGCTACGCCTGCAAGGTTTCGTGTCAAATGCATCGGTGCAAGATGCCCGACATGACAGGCGCTCCGACATTGGCGCACTAGCACAATCCTCATGACGACGCTCGCCTACCTCATACCTGTGGCCCTGTTCCTCGGAGCGCTTGGGCTGGCGGGGTTCCTGTGGGCCTTGAGGAGCGGCCAATATGAAGATCTCGATGGCGCCGCCGAGCGGATCCTGATCGACCGCGACGAGCCACGCAGTTGACCCAGCCTGCCCTGCGAGGACTCGCTCGAATATTTTCTGCGGTTGCTTCGCGTCATGCCGATTTCGGCGCGCGACGGGTGCGAACGGATCAGCCAGAATACGTTGCCGAACTTTCGGCCAGGAAAGGGCCGCACCGAACGGGAAGCCGGCCATTCCATGATGACCTGACCAGACCATGGCGTGGCGATCGACCAGTCGACCGTGAACCCGCCGTTGCCGCGTTTATCGAGTCTGGTTGATCCACATCAGGGTTATCTCTTCATCGGCATGGTTTATTGAGCATTTTTGAACGGAGAACGGATGTCTAACGGACGGTTAGGTCGCGTGGAGACGCTTGGGAGATGAGCCGCAAACCGTGGATCGATTGCGATGCGTTCCAGTGCCCTTCGTCGCAGATAGCCGACGCAATGGCGGCTCGCTGATGGCCGGCTCTGTCGATAGATTCGACGTTATTGTCGTCGGAGCCGGGCCGGTCGGACTTTCCTTCGCCGCGTCGCTTGCCCAGAGCCGACTCAAGGTGGCAGTGGTTGAACGGCAGTCGCTCGAAAGCCTGGCGAATCCGGCTTTCGACGGTCGCGAGATCGCGCTGACCCACGCATCGGTTGGAATCCTTCGCGAGCTCGGCGCCTGGGATGCCATCCCCGCTTCGGACAAATCACCGCTACAAGGCGCGCGCGTGCTCAACGGATCGAGCCCTTTCGCCCTGAGCTTCGATTCTCCCAGCGGATCTGGGGAACCACTCGGCATTCTGGTCCCAAATTGTCGCATCCGCGACGCCCTGTTCAAGCTTGTCCACTTCCAGGATCATGCCCAGCTGCTGTGCGGCCGCTCGGTCGTCAATGCAACAACCAGCCACAAAGAAGCAGTCATAACGCTCTCTGATGGCAGGCAATTGGCCGCTCGGCTGCTCGTTGCAGCGGATTCGCGTTTGTCCGCGACGCGCGACCTGCTCGGCATTGGCGCCGACATCAATCGGCTTGGCAACTCCATGCTGATTTGTCGGGTGAGGCACGAGCGCGCCCATCACCAGATCGCGGTCGAATGGTTCGATGACCATCAGACGATAGCGATGTTGCCGCTCATGGAAGGCGTGTCGTCGCTGCTTCTCACTTTGCGCTCAAGCGAGGCCGACAGACTGCTTGCTCTCGACGACGATTTGTTCCTCATGGAATTGACGAGCCGGTGTCGAGGACGCCTCGGAGAGATGACCTTGGCAAGCACCCGCCATGCCTATCCGCTGGTCACGACCTGGGCGCACAAGTTCTGGGCTCCGAGTGCGGCACTGATCGGCGATGCTGCCCTCGGCATGCACCCGGTGACCGCGCATGGCTTCAACATCGGCCTCAGTGGCCAGAAGCAACTCGCCGATAGAATCCTGGCGGCATGTCGCGAGCGCCGCGACATTGCTGATCCAGACATGCTCGGCAGATACGAAAGCCGGCTGCGTCTGTCGGCGGCACCGCTCTATCATGCTACGAATGCACTTGTCGCTCTCTACTCAGGCGAGCACCCGGCGGCACGGCTTGCAAGACATGCAGGGCTTCGCTTTGCCCAATATCTTCCCTTTATCCGCCATGGCATTTCGGCCATGCTCAGGCGGTGAATCGCAGGCAGCGCTGCCGCTCTGGAACGCTATCTCGGCCTGGCTTCCTTTTGTCTCGCCGGGCGCGTTGATGCCGTTGGTAGGGCTGCTTCCATGGTGACGTTGCCGATCCTGGGATGATTCGGATCAAGGCACGCGTGCGGGCAAGAGCTCGATGGTCAGACGGCAAGGCCAAGAGCAGACGTGCGCCCCGAAGACATGGTGAGCGCACTGGTTACCCCCGCTGGATAGTTAACCCGTCCTTCAGTGGGCCTGCGTAAGCTTGTCCTCGCGAACAACGATGGGAGCAAGCTGGTCCGTCCATGGCCCCGAAGAAAGTAGACACGCTGGAGGCCAAAATCCGTCAGGATCAGCTTGCTGACCTGAGGACCGGCCTCTTCGTGTCGATGCCGATAAGCGCTATCCTGTCAGGCCTGATTTGGGCGGTGCACGCCCTTTCTGGCAGCGGCTTTGCCGCTGCAATGTGGTTCCTGGTCGTCAATGCGATAAATGCCGCCCGCCTTGCACTCGCGCGTTATCAGCTAAAGGAAACAGGGCGCCATGACAATTCCGTGGGGGTTTTGCCGCGGCTTCGCTGGTTTGGCATCCTTGCTCTTCTGGCAGGGTTTGCCTGGTCCTTCCTGGCCGTCCTGACTGTTGGATACACGACACCTCAAGCACCGCTGCATCTGGTCATTCTGGCGGGCATTTCAGCTGGTGCGGTTACATACGGCAGTTCGTATGCCGCGGCGGCGATCAACTTCATCACACCTCCGCTCCTCATCACGGTGGGATGCCTTTTGGCGAAAGGCAATTTTGAAGATTACATTCTGGCTTTTACCGTTCTGCTTTTCATGGGCGGCTTGGTTCGAGCTTCGTGTGTTGGGCAAGCACGGTTCCGCGAAGCGAGCCGCCTGAGGCATGAGGCCGAGCGGCTTGCGGCGGAGATGAAGGCCAGTTCCAGGCAGGACCACCTGACGGCCCTTCTCAACAGGCGTGGCCTCGAAGACGCAATCGGACGTTTCGAGACCGCGGATGGCCCCTTCGTGGCAATGCTGGTTGATCTGGACGGGTTCAAATCCGTCAACGATACCTACGGTCACAGGACCGGTGATGAACTGCTTGTCAGGATCGCCCGCCGCATAGAGGAGGAAGCACCGGAAGGCTCAACGCTCGCTCGTATCGGCGGCGATGAATTCGTGCTGTTTTTTCCCTCAACGAGGGTTTCGCTTTCTGCCAGTGATCTCGCCTCCAATATCATAGCCAAAATTGCCCGACCCTATATCGAGGTCGCGTCCGTCCGTGTCGGGGCATCGATAGGAATATACTTGGCGCAGACGCCGGGCCTGACGGAAATGTTGTTGCGGGCGGATATCGCCCTTTATACGGCCAAGCGTCGTGGCAGGAACGAATTTTGCCTGTTCGATGCCGAACTCGACAGGGAACTGCAACGCCGCCAGTCCGTCGAACGGGACCTTCATTCGGCGATAAAGACGAGAAGCTTGCAACCTTGGTTCCAGCCGATCGTGAAACTCGACACCGAGGCCGTGGTCGGCTTTGAAGCCTTGCTGAGGTGGTCCCATCCGACTCATGGTGCCATCTCTCCACCCGAAATCATCACAGCTGCACGCGAAACCGGAATGCTTCAGCTGCTGACGCAAACCGTATTCGCCGACTGTTGTGCTTTTATCGACGGCTTGGTGAAAGCTGACTGTCGTGATCTCCGTGTGGCGATGAATGTTTCACCGCGCGAACTGGAAGCCGGCGATATCGACGACATGGTTCTGGATGGTCTGGCGGCAAGAGGTCTCCCTGCAACGATGTTCGAGATCGAGATTACCGAAGAATCCCCGGTTGACCCGGACAGAGTGGATGAAAAGCTCGGACGGCTTTCACATGCCGGCATTTCCATCGCGCTCGATGACTTCGGCACCGGCTTTTCCACGTTGGCATCGCTCAAGGACAGTCGGATACGCAAGGTGAAAATAGACCAGGGCTTCATTCGCGGCTTGGCCAAGTCCCGAGAGGACCGACTGCTTGTCAAATCGGTCATCGATCTCGGTAACATGCTCGGGATCGAGGTCATGGCCGAGGGCGTCGAAACAGAGGCGGATCGGCAAACCCTGCACAAGCTTGGCTGCCGAACCGCTCAAGGCTTCCTGTTCTCCAAGGCTGTGCCTCTGAGCCAAGCACTGGAAATGGCAGTCAAACAGCACGCGAACCAGTTGTGACCGCTCCCGCCGCGCCGTCTCTCGCGGCCGTGCGCTCATGAGTGACGGGTATCTGAACTTCCTTGTTTGAAGAGCATGACATCCGTGCTGTGCGTCAGCCGGCGAACAGTTCCTTATAGCCGGTCGTCACCATCCAGTTCGCCCGGTCGATATGGCTGCGAAGAGCCTTGCGGGCGCGGACCGGTTCAAGGGCCGGGTCGATGCCTAGAATGAGATCGGCCATCTCCTCTTCGCTGGCATTGTCGGCGCAGGCATCCAGGATCCGCAGGTAGATCGTGAAATGCTGCCTATCGTAGGCCGTCAGGTTCTCCGACCAGGGGACTTCGTCGCACAGAGTTGAGTTTCGAGTCTCATCTGTTCCCATTGATCGATTCATGCCTGCGAACCTCGCCTGTTGAGCGCCCGCAACATATCCCAAAATGGGATAATCCGAAACCGGGATTAGTCGCTGATCCGGTCTTTACCCGACCGGTTCGCCTACATGCCCAAGTCTCTTCGATCGCCCCGCCACCAGCGGTTTCTGGCCCAGCTGGTTTCCTTGCGCAAGGCCAAAGGCCTGACTCAGGCGCAGGTGGCCGAGAAGCTTGATCGTCCCCAATCCTTCGTGGCCAAGTACGAGGGTGGAGAGCGTCGTCTCGACGTCATCGAGTTTCTCGACTTAACTGCGGCGCTTGACGCTGATCCGTGCGAGATTCTGTCCAGCCTGCGGTCCTAGCGGGCGCCCGCGCGCCTAACGGCTCGCGCCGGTGCCGTGAACCGAGCGCGCTTTTCTTCGGCAAGCTGCCATTCCGCTGCGGGTGGGTCTTTACCAAGCCATGCCGATATAGGGATGATAATCCTAATTATATATGTGACAAAGCATGCGTGATTCCTTAGCTATTTTGCGCTACGAGGAACACCATGAATCTGAGGGGGATAGTCGCGGCGGAAAAATCCGCCGTTGATACGGGGGATTGGAAGCGAGGTGAGATACCGCGCTCCAAGTGGCCGTCACGTCGAGCCAAGGCCAAGGCGTATAAGTATGGCCCGCTCTATCAGTGGCGAATCCTCACCTTTCAAGCGGCCGGCGAAGATTGTCGCGTTCTTCTGCTGTTCAACGAATCCAAGCGGATTTTCCGTGCTACCCTAGGCGTAACGAAGGGCGGCGAAACTCTTGTCATCTGTGACTATGAGTATCACGCCAGCGAACCTGGGTGGCATTGCCATGCCCGTTGCAGCGATTTGGCCAACATCAATGTCGCTCACAACCGGTTCGGCAGCGTCCGTCTTCCGAAGGCGGGTTCGTTCCATCGCCGAACAGAATTCAGGCATCTAAAGCAGCCTCTTTCTGCGCAGACCGCCTTTAATTGCGCAATATCGATCTTCAAGATCGATAAGGCTGAGGGAATGGTATGAAAGCCGAACTCTGCCACGCGTTTTGCAATGACATAACCGTAACGGAAGTGCCGGCCGGCCTTGCCGTGTCTACGGCGTTTCTGCGCGATGACGGAGACCGAGTTGCCTTCTACGTCACAAAGACAGAGGACGGCGCTTTCAGGCTTGAGGACGATGGCGCGACAATCCAGCAGCTCGAAGCGGCCGGCGTCGATTTTGACACCGATACGCGCCGACGCGGCCTAGAACAACTATTGTCTTCAGTTCATGCTCACTTCGATCACGATGACGGCACGATAAAGACCGCGTCTTTTCCAGAGGTAGAGCTGCCGGCTAGGGCGTTGGCGTTCGTCGGCGTTATGATCCGAATGAACGATTTTCTCCTGCTCACGCAAGAGAAGATCGCCTCCTCATTCAAGGAAGACGCAGCGGAGCGAATAAGGTCCGTGGTAGGCGACCGTGCCAAAATCAGAGAAAATGAGGCGGTCAGTTCTCGCCTTTCCGAGGTGACTCCTGACATGGTTTTGGAGGTGAGCGGCCGACCGCCTGTCGCGATATTTTTTGGGAATAGCCCTGCGCGAGTGAACGACGCGATCTTCCTTCACTTTGCTGCGCTGCATGAGGTGAAGCAAGATTTGTCGGTAATCGCTCTATTGGAGGATGACCATGCCATCTCGAATGAATTACGCCGTAGGGCAAGCAACCGACTAGCGACGGTACCAGTTTACAGAGACGACGAAGACGCGGCGATAGCTCGTATCGCTCGCGAAGCGCTAGGTAAGGCGGCATGAACGATAAGTCCGACGGAAAAACCGACGAGAAGCGCTTTAACGAGACGCTGAAGCGGATGCTACAGACGCCGCCCGATCACAAGGGCGGTAGGGCATCGGTCAAGCCGGAAACGAAAGCGCGGATATCAGAGCGAAAGACCAAGAGAGCAAAAGGTCTCGAAGGAAGCGAATAGCCTTGGTACCAGAAATGCTTTAACGTACCTTTCTGTACTATTTTTTAAGGGAGGGGTTAATGCAAGTCGATCGTTTTCGGAAAATGCTTCGAGAGTTTTCCAGGCAGGCTAGAACCGGTCAGATAGCGACTAGCACCAGCACTGGGAATGCCGTTGCTGGCATCGCCGAGCAGTTAGAGCGCGAGTTAGGCAACTCCATCGCAAATCGCCAGATAAAAAGCGATACCACCATTTCGTTCGCTCCTGATATTTGCCCCTGCTGCGGTAAGTAACCCCACGATGACGGGACGATATGTTGTTTCTCCGTATCCTATAGATGCGGAGCATCCCTACGACATTGCTTTTCACCTGACGAAAGACGCAACTGAAGTACCTGCAGAGCAAGGGCTTCTGAAGCACGAAGCCGAGCGCACGCTCATGGTCTTGCGAGGAATGTTTCATCCGCCTGATATTCGTTTCAGGGGATATTACAACGAACTTTTGGGCCTTTCTCAATACGGTTTGGTTGGCGAAACGGCGCAGCCTGATCTTGGCATCGGCACGCTCCACAATCTGCAACAGCGTATCTTCGACACGGAGAAAGGCCGGATGATTAGTGAGCATATGCGGAAGATCGTTGGGTGGCTTTCCTTGATCCTGATTGGCGTTGGAATGCTCGGTCTTCTGGCTGTGTTGGCTGCCCGGTGGCTGATTGGGCCAGATCAGACCCTTTTGGTAATTCAGCCGGCGTTGGCCATGGTATTGCCCGGCCTTCTCGCCGGTCTCACTTTCTCATCTTTCCTGCGGTGCCGCGCTGTCACGTTTTTTGATCTTCATGCAATTGATGCCGACCGGTTTACCCCTGCTATGAGGGCTATATTCGCATTGATACTTCTTTTCCTGACTGGCGCCTTCCTCAAAGCAGGCGTCTTCGAGATCGCGATAGGCGAAGTCCGCCTGTCGCAATTTGATGCGAATGGCCTCTCAGCTTTCATATTTGGCGCGTTCGTAGGGTTCTCTCAGGAGCCGCTAATTTCGCGCATCGAATCCATCAGCAAAGCAGCCGAACCAAAGGACAAATGAGGGAGAGCGTTACCTACTGACTGTGACGCTTTCGCCTACGCAAAAGCACTCGCGCCTTCTGCTTAGGCGATATCGGCTTCACCAATCCGCCGATAGGTCAGGCGTTTGCCTTCGATCATGGCAAGCAACTGGTCGTGGCGCTCGGTGTCGGTACCGCCAAGAAATCGAATTCCGACAGGTAGCGGTGCAAGTGAGCCTCGCCGCAATGCTGATAGACGCCAACCATGCCGCGCTTGAAGACCGAAAACACGTTCTCAATCGTGTTCGAATGGATCGACACGCCGTCCTCATAGCGGACGTATTCGCCAGCGGAATGGTTGGTCGTCTTGTGTGAGGCGTATTCCTCGCCAGTCATGGTGTAGAGCTTCGACTGGTCGGTATAGAGCGTCGAATTGCGGTCGACATTGCGCACTAGGATATCGCGCACAACAGCCTTGGTGGCATTCTGGACGTGAACCATGCGGGCTTTACCGCCACGCTCGACAAGACCGATAACGGTGCGCTTCGGCTTCATCTTGCGCTTCAAGCGCGGCTGGCCTTTGCGCTGGGGCGAAAGGTAATCGCGGTCGACGCGTCCAATGTAGGTCTCGTCGGCTTCGACGGTCTTGCCTTCGCCACCAAGTGGGCCAGCCGACTTCACGTCTTCCGCCATCGCTTCGCGAACGCGGTGCGCCATGAACCAAGCGGTCTTATAGGTGACGCCCAGCATACGGTGTAGCTGGTGAGCGCTCATGCCTTTCTTGGACGAAGCCATGAGGAACGTTGCCAGAAGCCACTTGTTCAAAGCGATCTTGGAGCGCTCGAATACGGTGCCGACAGTGACGGTAAATTGCTCACGGCATTCCATGCAGTTGTACAGGCCGGGACGGTGCGCCTTGCCTACCATCTTGGTGATACGGTCGGGATTGGCATTGCCGCAATGCGGGCAGTTAGGGCCATAGGGCCAGCGCTGCGCCTCCAGATGGATGCGGGCGGCGTCGGCGTCTTGGAAGATTGGGCTGTCGAGTTTCATGGCTGGGTGTCCCTGCCATGTTTGTAGCAGACGGCTCATACTTTGTCATGTATATAATTAGGATGATAATCCTAGGTGGGGCGATTCCTCAACGGAGATCGCAATGGCTAGGACCAAACTTTCCAAGCAGCTTTCACAGGCTGAAATCGAGCGCTTTCTGGGGGAGGCGGAACGGCTGCACAAGAGCATCGTCCAGCCGCTTCTATCACCTACCAGCAACCATTACCGAGCTCTCCAACGCACCCATGAAGGGCTGTTGAAGACGGTGAAGGATATCACGGGTAAGGATGCGCCGTTCATTCAATGGTTCGGAACAGGACCGGTGAATTAGACCCGACTTGTAGACTCCAGGCCGCAAACGTCGCATTCTCTCTTCGGAGGGAAGGGGCGTGGGCAACCATCGCTATCAAGACAACTCCTGGCTGGCTTTCTTGCCTTCGAATCGACCCTGCCGCTGTCGGCGCAACATCAAAGCCGATATAAGCCACAAAACGGGCGAGCGCATCGATCATGATCCCGGACAGGAATTATTACTGGGACATGCGCCTCAACCTGTTGAAAGGCGAGCGCTGGTTTTGTTCGGAGGAAACCGCGCGCACGGCGGCGACGTCGTCGAGTTTCTCGACGTAACTGCGGCGCTTGACGATGATCCGTGCGAAAAATCTGTCCAGCCTGCCGTCCTGGCGGGCGCCCGCGCGCCTGACGACGCGCACCAGGTGCTCGTGAACCGAGCCCGTTTTTCTTCGGCACGCTCAAGGGGTCTCGGCCATTGGGCTTCGCCCCTTGCCGTGGGCAGCGCTTCGGGCTGTGACGGCCGCCGCCCTTGCGGGCGGCGCGGTTTGTCTGTTGGCCTTTCCCGATGGCGCGGGGTGGGCGGCACTCCCTTCTAGGCCCGCCGCGGCAGCCCGCAACCCTTCGCGTGCCGCTCAGGGTCCTCCTCTTCGTTCCGGTCCTTCGGATGCGGTCCGCCTCCCACGGCGGGCCTTTCCGGTCGCGACTCGCCGCCCACCCCGCTTCCGGGGAAAGGCGCGGCGATTGGCGAGCGGAGGATGAGACGATGCATGCAAACAGCAAGCGTTCCGCCAGCGGAGAGGCTGGCGCAGGCAAGGGCGGGCGCCCCGGCGTCAGCCTTTATCAGGAGATCACGGACCGCATCATTGCCGAGCTGGAGCGCGGCACCGTGCCATGGGTCAAGCCATGGGGCAGCGCAAAGGCAGGCCTTGGCCTGCCGAGGAATGCATCCTCTGGGCGCACCTATTCCGGAATCAATATCCTCATCCTGTGGGGCGCGGTCATCGAGCGCAGCTATCCCAGCCAGAACTGGCTCACCTTCCGGCAGGCGCTCGTCCTTGGCGGCAATGTCAGGAAGGGCGAGCGCGGCACGACCATCGTGCATGCCGACCGCTTTGTCCCCAAGGACGAGAAGGAGCGCGCACGCCACGAGGGCGATGAACCACAGGCCGTGCCTTTTTTAAAGCGCTTCACCGTCTTCAATGTCGCGCAGTGCGATAATCTTCCGGAAGACCTCTATGCCGCCGCCGAGCCGCTGCCTCAGTGCGAGATCGTGCCGCACGCCGAGACGCTCATTCGCGCCAGCGGTGCGGATTTCAGGGTCGGCGGCGATCGCGCTTTCTACATGCTGGGCAGCGACCACATTCAGGTGCCGCCGCAGCCGGCGTTCCATCACCAGATCGACTATTACCGGACCTGCTTTCACGAGCTTGGCCACTGGACCGGCCACCCGACGCGGCTTGCTCGCGACCTCTCCGGCTCGTTCGGCTCCAAGGCTTACGCGCGTGAAGAATTGGTCGCCGAAATCACTGCCGCCTTCGTCTGCAGCAACCTCGGTATCGAGCCGACCGTGCGTCATGCCGATTACATCGGCTCATGGCTAAAGGTGCTGCGCGAGGACAACCGCGCGATCTTCCATGCCGCCAGTCTTGCCTCCAAGGCCGCCGATTTCCTGCTTGGCCTTCAGGCCGATGCCGAAGGCGAGGCGCAGGAAGGGATTGCGGCATGACGATGCGCGATCCTCAACTGACCGCGACCGAGCCGACGCCGCAAGGCGAGCAGATGCTCATTCCCGGTGTCCGGCCGATCACCACGCGCGATCGGCTCACCCTCCTGATGGACGCGCCGATGTGTCCGCGCGCGGCGAAAACCCGCTCGATATCGGCCTCTTCGATGAAGCCAGCAGAAATCAACTCGACCTGTTCTGACAAGGAGTCTTTCCATGATCCTGATCACCGATCCAATGCGCGCACGACTGCTCGCCAATGGCGCCGCCGACGCCGACACCGACCATTTTCCCGTTGTGAAACTGTTTAATCCCACAGGTGCCGCGACGTGGCTTTTGAGCGAACTCGACGCCGATGGCGACACGCTGTTCGGCCTTTGCGATCTCGGCTTCGGCTTCCCCGAACTCGGCAGCGTCAGTCTGGCCGAGCTTGCATCCGTAAAAGGTCCGCTTGGCCTCGGCATAGAGCGCGACCTGCATTTCCAGGCGCGCTTTCCGCTCTCCGTCTATGCCGAAGCCGCCCGCATTTGCGGCCACATCACCGAGGCCGAGCGACTTCTGCGGCAGGCAGCAGACGCCCTTTCAAAGTCCCATTCCGAGCTTCCGCCCGACACGGCGGAACAGCAGCGCCGATAGGCGCAAAAACCGTCCCGCCGCGCCGGCCGTCGGCCTCTGCGGCGGGGACAACCTCACCAAAGCGAAGGAGAGTAGCCATGCAGCTTGCCCACATCCCCTTGGATCAGCTCAATATTTCTGCGCTCAACATGCGCCATGGAAGACGCGCGCCCGACATATCCGACATCCTGCCATCCGTACGTGCGCGCGGCGTGCTGGTGCCTCTCGTTGTGCGGCCCAACGGCCAGCCGGAAACCTTCGAGATCGTCGCCGGCAGGCGGCGCTATTTCGCCGCCAAATCGCTTGCCGACGAGCGCGGCGAAGGCGATCCCTTGCCCTGCGCCATCATGGAGGACGGTGATGACGCCGATGCGCTGGAAGCCTCGCTGATCGAAAACCTTGCCCGCCTCGATCCTGACGAAGTATCGCAATGGGAGACGTTTTCGCGGCTCGTCAGGCAAGGCCGCACCGTTCTCGACATCGCTGCGACCTTCGGCATCACTGACCTCAAGGTCAAGCGCATTCTGGCGCTTGGCGACCTCTTGCCCAAAATCCGCGAAGCCTATCGCCGCGAGGAGATCGACGCCGAGACGGTGCGCCATCTCACCATGGCGTCCAAGGCGCAGCAGAAGGACTGGCTGGCACTCTGTGCCGATCCCGATCAACACGCGCCGCGTGGCTTTCAATTGAAGCAATGGCTGTTCGGCGGCCAGTCGATTTCCACCAAGGTGGCGCTGTTTGCCATCGACGAATATCCCGGCCTGATCACCTCGGACCTGTTCGGCGAGGACAGCTATTTCGCCGATGCCGACCTGTTCTGGCAAAAGCAGAACGAAGCGATTGCCGCCAGACGCGACACCTATCTCAACGACGGCTGGAGTGAGGTGGTGCTGCTGGAGCCGGGCCAGTATTTCCACCCATGGGACTACGAGAAGACCCCGAAGAAGAACGGTGGCAAGGTCTTCATCGCGGTCACGTATCGCGGCGAGGTCGAGTGTCACGAAGGCTGGCTGTCACACAAGGAAGCCCGCCGCGCCCGCGAGGGCGGTGAGCAAGAAGAAACAGCCGCCAAGCCGCCGCGCCCTGAACTCACCGGCCCGATGCAGAACTATGTCGATCTGCATCGCCATGCCGCCGTGCGCGCGGCCATGCTCGACCATCCCGCCGTGGCGCTGCGCCTCGTGGTGGCGCACGCCATCACCGGTTCCGGCCTGTGGCAGGTGCGCCGTGAGCCACAGCGCGCAGTCAACGAGACGGTGACTGCCAGCCTTGCCGGCTGCAAGGCTGAAGCTGCATTCGGCAAAAAGCGGCGCGAAGTGTTGGCCCTGCTCGGATCACCGGATGAGGATGGCGTGGTCGCCGGCGGCAATGGCGACGCCTTTGCTATCGCCGGCGTGTTCGCGCGCCTCTTGGCGCTGTGCGACGACGATGTCATGCGCGTTCTCACCCTTGTCATGGCCGAGACGCTTGCAGCCGGCAGCACCGTCATCGAGGCGCTCGGCAACCATCTGAACGTCGACATGGGCACATGGTGGCAACCGGACGATGCCTTCTTCGACCTCTTGCGCGACAAGGAAATCGCCAATTCGATGCTGGCCGAGGTCGGCGGCAAGCTGGTCGCGGACGGCAATGTCGCCGAGAAGGTCAAGACGCAAAAGAAGATCACCCGCGACTTCCTGGCGGGCGAGAATGGCCGCCTCAGGGTCGAGACCTGGCTGCCGCGCTGGATGAAATTCCCCGCCGAAAGCTACACCAGCCGCGGCGGCTTCCGCACCGCCGATCAGTGGGCACAAGTGCAGCCGCTGTTCGTGCGCGAATGAACCGATCAGCCTCAAGCGGCGGTTCTCTCGAGTGCCGCCGCTCAGATCGCGCGCGCCGCTCCGGGCCGCGCCGGCTGCCGATTGGTCGTCTTGTCGAGCCAGTGCCTTGCGCGAGAAATCCCGACGCCAACTCGCCCCCATTTCGGCAGCCCTGCACCGCGCCGGGTTGCTTGCCGAGGCGCTCCGCGCATGGGCCAATTACCGATCCGGTTGGCGACAGAGCCCCCGCAGCCAGCGCCCTGTAATGCCGCCTGCTCGTTTGTGTCATCGGATCGCGCCACCTGTCTCCATGCGTCTCAGGGACCATTCCCCTGCGGCTGGCTTGACGACCTATGGGCGGATCCGGCCCGCCCGAAACCCTCGCCAGCAGCTTTTTTCCCCGCCGCCTGCGGCGGCTTCCTCGCGCCGCTTCGCTTCAAAAAAGCTGTCCGCTCGGGTCCTCCGCTATCGCTGCGGCCGTCCCGGTTCCGGCGGTCCGGACGCGCCCATCACGGCCCGCCATCGCAGGGGAATGGTCCCCGGCGAGCACCAAAAGGAGACTGAAAATGACCGCGATCGGATACGTCACCAAACAGGAAAACGGCGGCTACAAGGGCCAGCTCAAGACGCTCAGCGTCCGCGCCGACATCGACATCGTGCCCAATCAGGCAAAGAGCGCCGACACCCATCCCGACTTCCGGGTGCTGACGCAAGGGGTCGAAGTAGGGGCCGGCTGGATCCGCACCGGCGAGACCTCCGGCAAGGACTATGTGAGCCTGTCGATTGCCGCCCCGGAGTTCGGTCCGCGCAAGCTCTACGCCAATCTCGGCCGCGCCGCCGGCCAGGATGACGACGACACATACGCCATCATCTGGAACCCCGTCGACTGAACCGCCTGCCTCGAGCCTCGCGCCGCCACCGGCGCGGGGCTCTTCTCAAGAAGGGGCGGCGAAAACTCGCCCCCCACTCTTCGCCCGTCCCCAAAACGATCTCGCTCGCCGATCCTCGCCTTCGCTTGTCCGTAACGAAACGAGGACCATCATGGACGACGAAAACGAACGCGCGGCCCGCGCGAAGAAGGGCAGTCCGTTTCTCAACACCGCGCAGGCCGCCTTCTATATCGGGCTGTCCCAGCGCACGCTGGAGAAGATGCGGCTCAAGGGCGGTGGCCCGCAATTCCGTAAGCACGGCCGCTATGTCCGCTATCACATCGACGAGCTCGACGACTGGTCGAAGGGACGCGCGCAGGCGACCAGGCCCGAGGATGGCGGGCACGATTCCGGCTCGGCCGGTGAGGGAGGCCGCTCATGAGCCGGCGTCCCACCATCCGTCTGATCGGCAGCCATCTGCGGCGCATTCGGGCGCGCAAGACGATCGCCGTGGCCACAATAGGCCTCGGCCTGATCGGCTTCGCCGCTTTCGACAACCCATCGCCCTGGCTGGTGTGGAACGCCTCGGCCAGTGCGCCGGTCGGCCTCTATCGCGTCGCGTCCGGATCGCCGGCTCGTGGCGATCTGGTGCTCGTCCGCCCGCCAAAACCGGTCGCCGCTCTCGCCGCCGAACGCTTCTATCTGCCCAGCAATGTGCCGCTGGTCAAGCGCCTTGCCGCGCTGCCTGGCGAGCATGTCTGCGCCTTCGGCGACGCCATCATCATCGGCGGCGAGATTGTCGCGCGCCGGCTGGCAACTGACACGCAGCACCGTCCGCTGCCTTGGTGGAATGCCTGCCGCAGCCTCGCCGCCGACGAGTTTTTCCTGCTCGGCAACGATAGAAACCGCTCCTTCGACAGCCGCTATTTCGGGCCGGTGCCGGCCGAAAATATTGCCGGGAGGCTCGTGCCGCTATGGACCGAGTAACCCTCCTGATGCTGGGCATGGTCGCGATAGCGCCATGCGCCTGTTCCGCCGCGACCGACGCTCAGCCGGCCGCCATCTCCCGTGGTCCGCAGCTGGCAAGATGGCAGCCCTTGGTAGCCGAAGCAAGCCGGCGTTTCAGCATTCCACAGCCCTGGATTTATGCCGTCATGGATGCCGAAAGCCGGGGGCAGACAATGCTGGACGGACGGCCGATCGCCTCACACGCCGGCGCCATTGGCCTCATGCAGGTGATGCCCGGCACCTACGAGGAGATTCGCGCAGAGCTTGGCCTGGGAGCCAGTCCGCACGACCCTCGCGACAACATTCTGGCAGGCACTGCCTATCTGCGCGCCATGTATGACCGCTTCGGCTTTCCCGGCCTGTTTGCCGCCTATAACGCTGGGCCGGACCGCTACGAACAGCATTTGCAGCGTGGGCGACCGCTGCCCAGCGAGACGGTTTCGTATTTGGAACAGCTCAAGGCGGCGGGGATCTCGGCCGCCGACATGGACGCGTTCACCGGTAAATCCCGTTCCGGAAAAGCGCCGGAAATCCCGTCCGGGCAGTCGCTGTTTTTCCTGCGAAACGGTGTTTCCGCGACCGATCCGAATGGCCAAATTGTGGTGCCGCTCGGATCGGAGCGAGCAAGGTCAGGCCGGCCGGATCGCAGGTGAGGGCAGGGGTACCGTGGGTCGGGCGGGGCAGGGAGGCAGGTCCGGGAAGGCAAGATAAAGGCATCGCCTCCTGGAGGCGGCGAAGTCTTTGTCTGCACATCGTTTTTCATGGAGGCTGCCTTCAGCGTCAGGAGAGCTTCTGCTGACAAGGCTTTGATTTTGCTCAATATTACAAGGGGGCTCAATGCAGGATGAAGAGTTCAAGCCGAGCCTGGGCAAAATCGGATGGCGCGGCTCGAAGGCAGGCAAGCGTTTCGCCGGCCAGATCCGCGCCGCGATCAACCGAGCCGGCGGCGGCAGCGGTCGCCGTGGCCGCTTCATCGGAAGCCGGGCGGGGCGCGGCGGGGCTGCTGCCGCCGTTCTCAGAGCGCGCGACCGCCACGCGGCGTTTCGGCAGCGGCGCGCCGTCGTCAAGGCGCGTATCGTCAAGCTGGCCGGCAAGGGTGTTGACGGGGCACGTGCACACCTTCGCTACCTCCAGCGCGACGGCGTCACCCGGGAAGGGGAGCATGGCGAGCTCTATAGCGCCGACAGCGACCGCGTCGATGGCAAGGCCTTTATCGATCGTGCCGATGGCGACCGGCATCAGTTCCGCTTCATCGTCGCCCCTGAAGACGGCATCGAGTATGATGACCTGAAGCCGCTCACGCGGCGTCTCATGGCGCAGATGGAAGAAGACCTCGGCACCAGGCTCGACTGGGTGGCCGTCGATCATTTCAACACTGGTCATCCGCATACCCATATTATCGTCCGCGGCAGGGACGACCGCGGCGAAAATCTTGTCATCGCGCGAGACTACATCTCGTCTGGAATCCGTGAACGGGCGGCCGAGCTGGTCAGCCTCGACCTTGGCCCGAGAACGGACCGCGAGATCGAGCAACGCCTGCGCCAGGAAATGGAGCGGGAACGCTTCACCAGCATCGATCGGCAGCTGCTCCGCCTGCGCGACGATGACGGGCATGTCTCACCGGCCAGCCGAGACACGTTTCGCCAGACGCTGCACCAGGGGCGCCTGCGTAAGCTCGAGCGGATGGGTCTGGCTGAGGAAGTCGGCTCGGGCCGCTGGCGCCTTGATGGCGAGCTTGAAGCGACACTGCGCCGCATCGGCGAGCGGGGCGACATCATCAAGACCATGCACCGCGAACTGACCGGCAAGGGGCTCGCCCGCAGTGCCGCCGACTATGTTGTCCATGATCGATCTGCAGAGCAGATGCAGCCTGTCGTCGGCCGCATCATTGCGCGCGGCCTGGCCGACGAAATCACTGACCGCCATTACCTCGTCGTCGACGGCGTGGACGGCAAAAGCCACTATGTTGATATCGGCAAAGGCGAGGCCACCCAACCGACGCCAGAGGGCTGCATAGTGCGGGTCACGCCGAGCGACACCGGGCCAAGGCGAGTCGACCGCACAATTGCCGAGATCGCCACAGCCCATGACGGGCGCTACAGCATCGATATCCATCTCAAGCATGACCCGTCGGCCACCGAACGCTTTGCCGAAACGCACGTGCGGCGACTGGAGGCGATCCGCCGGGCGACCGGTCGTGTCGAGCGCGAGCCGGACGGTACATGGACTATCGCGCCGGACCATCTCGACCGCGTAGCGGGCTACGAGCGTCAGCGAGCGAGGGCCGAGCCTGTTGTCGTCGACAAGCTCTCGTCAATGCTGCTGGAGAGCCAAGTCAGCTTCGACGGCGCCACCTGGATCGACCAGGAGCTCGTATCAGCTCATCCTGAGCCCTTGCGTGACTCTGGCTTCGGTCGCGAAGTACGTCAGGTCCAGGCCCGTCGACAGCAGTGGCTGATCGCGCAAGGTCTCGCGCATGAAGCGCAGGATCGGGTCATCTATCGCGCGAACATGCTTTCGATGCTGCGCCAACGCGAGTTGAACCGCGTGGCCGGCCAGTTGTCGAACGAACTCGGTCTGTCCTATTCTGAAGCCCAGAGTGGAGATCGAATAGACGGCACGCTCCGCCGCTCCGTCGAGCTCGCCGGCGGAAAATACGCTGTCATCGAGAAATCGCGCGAGTTCACGCTGGTGCTATGGCGGCCGGTGCTTGAGCATCATATCGGCAAGGAGGTTTCCGGCGTGGTGCGTGCGGAGGGGATTTCATGGACCATCGGCCGGCAGAGAAGCGGACCAAGCATTTCGTGAAGGCCGCAGCGGCACCAAATACGCTGTTCAAACATAACTAAGGCGACCGCCCGCAGACGCACGATCGCCCATCGCGTGTGATACGATCGCGGTTCCTTGTTGAACTCGAGAGGACCGGGCGCAAGGAAGCCTCGCAGGCGTGCGAAATGCCGGACCGGATTTGAATGCCGTGGCAGCATCATTATCAACGAAATGGGGGTGAAAAAATGTGAGGCTGTTCCTACATAGGAGGTGTCAATGCGGGGTGCTCGTCGGCGGTGGGGGAACTTGATTCCGCCTTCTGCGATCACTCCTTTCACGATAAAAGCGAGGCAGCGGCTCTGATTCTCTTTGAATGCCGAGGCTGCTCTTTTTCGGGTTCATTTTGCAGAGGGAACAATGGCCAAAGAAGATCATCCGAAATTTTCCATCAATATTGATGGGGTCCATATCGAAGCGACAAGCGAAAGCATGACCGGTGCGGAGCTGAAGCAGCTCGCCGGCAAGGACCAGCAATATCAGTTGTTCCTCGAGGGGCACGGCCATGATGCCGATCGGCAGATTGGGGACAATGAGGCCGTTACGCTCAAGAACGGAATGCACTTCTACACTGTTCCTCCGGCGACGTTTGGCTAATGTCGATCCTCGAACGTCACTTCCAGGATATCAGCAAAAAGCACCCTAACGCGACCCTTGAGCTCCAGTCCGGAGGTACGGCAGTGGTCAGCATGCCGGCTGTGCAACTTCCAAAGGGCTGGAACCGCGCCGAGGTTGGCATAAAGTTTGTGGTGCCTGCGGGCTATCCGCAAGCTGCGCCCGATTGCTTCTGGGCCGAGCCGGCGCTCGCCCTCGAACACGGTGGAACCCCACAAAACACAGGGCAACAGGCCACCCCGGGAGTTCCCTCGGAGTGGCTGTGGTTTTCCTGGCATCCGTCTACCTGGAAGCCCAACAGCGACAATCTGCTTACCTATTTGAATGTGATCCGGCGGCGGCTGGGCGAGGCGCGATGAACCGTCTGATGTTCCGAGGTGGAGAATGGACGGCTCTTCGCGATGACCTTATCGCGCCTGCCCCCCTTGAATCTGCTGCTGCGTTGATCGTTGGCGGTGGTCATTTCGAAGGCGGGATGAGGTTGATCGTTAGAGAGATCATTCGCCCGGCTCCGGACGACTATATCGCCCGCAGCCCGATAGAAGTCTCATTGACTCCCATGTTCCTGTCGCGCGTGCTCAAACGCGCGCGTCTGAAGCGAGCGGGCGTAATTCTTGCGCATTCGCATCCTGTGCAACGCAGACTGGCGTTCTCATCAGTCGACGACGCAGCGCAGCAACTCTTGGCTCCGGTGCTGCATTTTCGGTGCCCGCAAGGGCCGCATGGATTCTTGATCGCCGGGCCGACGGGATTTCGTGGCCGCCTCTTCGATATCAAAGGCGAGACCACATTCACCATCGATCGGATACAGGAAATCGGGCGCAGTGTTCGATCTTATCCAACTGAGACTGACGCGGAAGATCCGGTCCCATTGCCGGAAGTGTTCGACCGCAATGTGCGAGCATTCGGCGCCGCAGGGCAGCGAATTCTCAACGATCTCACCGTGGCGGTCGTCGGCGTAGGCGGCACCGGTTCAGTGGTCGTTGAGGAACTCGCCCGGCTGGGCGTTGGTCGGCTGCACTTGATTGATCCTGAACAGGTCGAGCGAACCAACCTCAACCGATTGATGGGGGCCGAGCAGAAGGACGTTGACCGACCAAAGGTCGCAGTGGCCTCCGAAGCGTCGCAACGCGCGAAACGCGACATCGAGGTTATGACCTTACCGGAATCCGTTATTGACGAGCCCGTGGCCAGGACGTTGCTCGACGGCGATTTTGTCATGTGTTGCACGGATTCGCACGGCAGCCGCGCCGTCCTCAATCAGATCGCCTATCAATATCGTTTGCCAACGATCGACGTTGGAGTGCGCATCGACGCCCGGGAGGGTGTCGTCGCCGCGATGTCGACTAGGGTCCAAATGCTTGCCGAGTCGCTGGCCTGCCTTAACTGCCATTCCCTTCTCGATCCCGCCTCAGTGAGACGCGATCTTCTCGCCGATTCACGCTCCGATCCGTATTTCGTCGGCCATTTCGAGCCGCAGCCGGCCGTGATCTCCCTTAACGCAGCAACCTCTTCCATGGCCGTCTCGATGTTCCTTTCGGCAGTGACCGGGTTCCCTGGGGAGGCGCGGCATCTTGTTGGGCGGCCCATTGAAGGATCGGTGCGGCCTGTCAGTTCAAGGTCAGATCCGACCTGCGTTGTATGTGCTCAGGACAATGCCTTGGCCAAAGGAGACAGTTGGCCCATGATTTGGCGCCAACATGAAAGCTGAAGAGCGCACGACCGTTTTGGTTGACGGAGGTTCCGTGAACCCGACGCCTTTCTCCGCCCGGCGACTTGCCGTGAAGCCGCTCGTGTCGCTTTCTGATCTTGATGACGGAGGCGCCCGGGCGTTGATCGTGCTCGCCGGTGCCCTGCCGTCGGACGAGGGCCGATTGGATTTGGTCAAGCGTCTTCGACGCCTCGCTGCTTCGTCCGCACAGCGCGGCATACTCGTCATTGTCGTTACGAAACGGGGCGAGGAAGCGATTGGACAGGCGGTGGCGCGTTCAGGCGCAGGCGTGTTGGCGCAGTGGCAAGAGCATACCGGTGTCGTGCTGCGGCAGCTCGCAGTGCTTCCAGACTCTGACTGGGATAACATTGCCGAGACCTGCGCACGATGCCGGTGCGGCCCTTCCCTGAACAGCAGCCTGGCGATCCGCGACAAAAATGGGAATGAGCTGCCGACGCCTCTGCTACCCGAACTGGAGCTTCTGTTCCGTCGCGCGTTTCACGACTACTCGGGCATCCTTATTTCCGAGGAGAATGGTGGCAAATCTTCTTCGTCCGTCTGGAAGGTCGAGACGGAAGGCCTGGAGCAGCACACACCTTTCATCGTCAAGTCAGGCCCCGCGGCGGTGATGGAAGAACACATTAACACGTACAGGGACGTGGTCGCTGACCGCGTGCCATATCGCGGATGCGCCCCTTTGTGCCTGGATCGTTGCGTTGTGGGATCTGAGCACCAGCTTGCGGTCTCCCGCTTCGTCGAGAATGCCATCCGCCTGGACAAGGTTGTGATCAACCGCGATGTGAAAGAGGTCATCCAGGCGATCTATCGAACTGTGTTGGGTCGTTGGCGAAAAGACCCCGAAAGAAAGAGACTAGACCTTCTGCAGGAGTTTCTACCTGCGGCACGGCATGATGCATATCTAAAAGGCCTTGAGCGCACCTACGACAAATTGACCAAGGACAGTTACGCTGGCGCTTCGCCACGAAGCTTTTTTGTTCGTCTCGCTGGACTGCAGGCTGAGCAGCATCCGGTGTGTCGAGCTCACGACGACCTCAATTTGCGCAACGTGTTCGTCTGCGGCGGCGATGCGGAAGCGGTTCTGATCGACTTCACGCGGGCAGCTCGACGTCCTTTGTCCCACGACGTCGCCCGCTTGGAAATCGGGCTTGCGTTCGACGCGGAGTTGCAGGCTGATCAACCGCTGCCCGAACAAGTGCTCGACGATTTTTACTCCGGAGATCTCTTCGCCATGTCGCTTAAACATCTCCTGCAAGGCAAAAAGGCCCAGTATCGGCTCAACGCGATCGTGGCGTTGCGTACGACCATCCTCGAAGAAGGTCAGTCCCATTCGTTCGATCTGAGGCGCGAGTATACAATCGCGATCTGCGTCGGGCTGCTCTATTATGCCAAAGGCAAAAGCTCGGATGCGGCCATTGCTTACAAGTGCGCGGTGGACCTTCTGGATCGCGTGACAAATCCTTCGCTCTGGTAGGTCGGGAGTTCGGTTGGGTGCTCAAGAAAACGCACGCGGTACAGTTCAAGGGCACGGTTGAACGTCAGTCCGAAGCCATCGAGCAGGTGGATAACCCGGGAGACGTTTCACTTGTGGAGCGCGGAGCTCCGCGGTCCCTTGTCATGAGATGCCCCGATGGATGCGGAGACATACTGACGGTTAACCTCGACCGTCGTGCCGGGCCGGCCTGGCGCCTTTATCAACGCGAGGGCGGGTTGACCCTTTTCCCTTCTGTGTGGCGAGACACTGGATGCGGGGCACACTTCATCGTCTGGGACAACGTCATCCAATGGACCAACGATGCCTGGATCCTGCGGCGCAATTCATCACTCGAACGTGCTGTCGAAGGTCGACTCACTGACGAGCTGGCGAGCTTCGTTGATATTGCAGCAGCGGTGGATGAAGTGCCTTGGTCGGTTCTCGACGCATGCCGGTCATTGGTCAACTCGGGGATCGCTGTCGAAGGAACCGGCGCCGAGCGGTCCAGCTTCCGCCTGGCGAGTGATAGCGTCCAAACCTCACGGGCCAGGAACAGGCATTGGTAATCAGCCGCGCGACCGGCGGCCTAGAGTGAGAGTCGGACTTATTGGATCATCTCAGCAGCGTGGCGGACCCTCGATCGTCAGCTTGCCAAGGCTGAACCTGTGATCGTCTGCAAGTTATCTTCAGGACCGCTGGAGGTAGATCAGCTCGCGGCGGCGCTTGATCGCCACCATGTGCAAGCAAGTCCCGGGCGTTGTGCAGTAAGAGGGTATCCTGGAACATCTGTCGACAAGGAGCCGCCCGAGCGTTTCGTAATGGCGGTCACGGCGTGGAAGAAGGTACTGCACGTCTCACAGAAGAATCTTGTCATCGCGCGAGACAACATCTCGTCTGGAATCCGTGAACGGGCGGCCGAGCTCAACCTCGCTGCGGTGGGGAAGATTTCGGTCGTCGCCCGCGACGACGAGGCGGTCAGCGACCTGGCCAGACGAGCTTCGGCAGCTTTCCGCTGCGGCATGGTGACCGGCGCGATCATGGCCGCCGAATGAGATCGCTTCGAACGCACCGTCGGATGCTGGCTCGCCGACGCTTTACTGGCGCAGCGCCTGGGTTGGGGCCATGCGGTGCCGCTACTGGGCACCGAGGCAGCTTTGGGCATGAGACCCGATCAATCGCGCCGGGCCGCGACGGTCATTGCGGCATCTGGAGTCGAGGCCGGGTCAGACCGGGGGAAAACCTGCTCGTTGCGTAGGAGCCCTGCGTTGCGCGCCGTCGATCTTTCCGCCCAACTCGGCGCCGCGCGGACCGGGGCTTGCCATTGCCCCGAGACTGAGGCAAGGCGACGGACCCGCCCTGCGTATACCGACGCCGTACACGCCCCCGTCGGCGAGCGAACCGTGGACCTCACACAATCTGAGGTGCTGGTGACGATGTGCATCGCCTACTTCCATCCGCACTCCACCCACGAGCTCACCCGCGCGCCCGCGGTGCTGCGAACCCGCCGACGAATATTTGGCAGAAGCCGGAGTGGGCGCTCAGCCGCGACGATTTTTTGGCCTTGACCGGGCCGGGCGGCGCGACCCGAGCGTCGGGACAAAAAACCGCAAAGGCGGAGGGCACCGGCCCGGTTGAGGCCGAGGCCATGATGATGTGAGACGATCTCCTAGGAAGAATTTGGCCAGATCGATGTTGTCCTGACGCGCTCATCGAAGATTCTGGGCGGCGCCGACGTGGCTGCTCGAAGGGAGAACACTCACTCCGTGACCGGCCGGGCCTGACTACGATGTCACTTGGAGTAAGAAGAACGACGGCCCGAATGGCGAAGATGCGCGATTCGGCCGGCTGTCCTGCGCGCCTGGAGCCGGCAGTTTACAACGAAATTGCGCAGGCCGCTTAAGCTGTCCGGAGGTGATCGAACGCCGCAAGATCGGCCAGTGCGGATCCTCCAAGCTGCGCAGCACGTCGTGAGATGTTGCGCCTCGGACGGATGACACTTTTAAGTCCGGCGGATCTCCACCCAGTCGCCGCGCAGGTCGAACCCCAGCGACTTTGTCTCGAAAAGTGCTGCACCGCGGGAATTGCCGCCTCATCCATACACTGCAAGAGTCGCGAAAGGGACGGTGACCGGCCGAAGCATGTCTTTGTGGCAGCCGCAGGCGCCTGATGCCCATGTATCCATCGTGCGAATGCGTTCCATAAACACAATCGATTTTACCGATTACCGAGAATAGCAGATAGGAAAAGTCAGCCCGAGGAACAGGCCTACCGAGCGAGCTGCCTCTCGCTTTTCTTGAGGGAGGCTTATGGACCGACCGGCGCCGCATGACCATTCGAAACCAATCGAAGTTGGCCGGTGCCAGTCCTGAGTTCCGGTTGATCTACATTCCAGCCGGCGGCACGGCCGCGGTTGAGGTGATGGGACGAAGTTCAATGACAATTTTCCGGCCTTCTAGCCCAGAACAGGCCTGGTCCGCTTCTGTCGTGCTGCGGCCCTGCATCCTCTCCATACCGGCTGCATTGAGGTGCGAGAATCCAGAATGGGAATCCAAAGATGCCATGCGTGAACCACTCCAGAACCAAGCGGGATCAATAACAAGCTATCGGCTGGAGGTCTGATGGATCATCACATAACAGTCGGTTCGAAGGGGCGCGACTCGCGCCAAGACGGGACAAAGGTCAGAGATCTAGGCTTCAATTTCGCCAAAGGCGTACTAATTATCTTGGTGATAATTGGGCATTTGTTACAATATGTTATTTATCGAGGTACTGACGACTTTTGGCTTTCCCCCTATTTTAAGTCGATATACATGTTTCACATGCCTCTGTTTATGGCAATAAGTGGATATCTTTCTTCGGGAGCGATTCTGCGCAAATCGTTCCCTCAAGGTGTCATTGATCGAGCAAGGCAGCTTGTGTTGCCCATGTTTTTTTGGTGTGCTTTGATTTGGCTTTCGAAGGCCGCCTTGATGTCTTCAACGACCAGTTTAAGCGGCGGAATGTTGGATTTCCTTAGGGAGTTCATTGGCACATACTGGTTCATCTGGGCAGCTTTCGCGTCCTTCGTCCTTATTAAGTTGCTCACGACTTTCAATGGCTCGTCGGTGTGGCTCATAGGCGCATCTGCAATTGGGATCGCATTCGCGCCCGTCCCGTGGTCAATAACCCCGTTGGTACGATACACATACCCGTTCTTTTGTTTGGGGTTCTTGTTTGCGCAGCCAATCGGATGGCAGGCAGCTAGCATCAGGCGCCATAAGGCTATTTTTGTGGTGTTACTTTCGATGGCTGCGTTCATGTGCTTTCTTGTTTGGGGAAAGGAGACGTACGTCTACAACAATCTCGTTTTGATCTACGATGCACAGTCGGCCAAACAAGTGTTGCTGATGTTCGATGGCTCGGTAGCAAGTTCTGCAGTGGCGATGCAGCTTATATTCCTATGCTGGAGAGTTGGCTATTCAACTCGCGTAGCTCACTTTGTCGCGGTGGAGCTTGGTCAGAGCACACTGCTGCTTTACCTGCTTCAGGGTGCCGTGTTTCGCTTCATGGATCTAATACGGTTCGGAGAACTTTGGGATCTCACGAGCAGAATTGGGGTCGCCACTTTGCTTGGTGCGGCGATTGTTGTCACAGCGATGACAATTCGCAGGATTGTGCGCGAGCTTGGATATGTGTCGCGGAGCTATGCTTAAATTTATGATGTGACTGCCGACAGTTGGCATCGAAGTCATTGGCGAGCCATGCCGGCGTGGCATTCCCCTCGCGGATCACTTGATCCGCCGCCCGAAGTAAGGCGTGCCTGTAGGCCGGGATCGGTCCCGAATGCTCGTAGGACGGCAATTTGCTCGGGAGCCCGATCAGATTTGAAGCTCCGCGACCGTCTGGCGCCGACCGCAGCCAATAGAAGCGCTTCTGACCGATCGTCGCGTTCATCTCCAGAAGCCCGCCTAGCAGGTTGTGACCACTGCTGTGGCAATGCAGCAGTCCTGGATGGCCGCATCAAATAAGTCCAAGATACCCCGGGTGTGCTTCCACCGCATCACCGGGACCTTCGCTGCAGCTAAATGCAGAAAATCCAAGCGCGCGCTGAAGCATCGTGAAAAATTCATGCAATATTTCAGCTGATAAAATGAGCCGATTCAGTTTCGATCGATCAATCAGCGCCCTTCTCGAGGCTGTCGGTCCGCATCGCGCCTGACGGCGGCGCTATGCTGGTGCTCCTACGACCCCTCCGCCCCCTTGCTCCCCGCTGCTCGCCACGATGCAGGGGGACAGGCGACCTGAACCCGTGCCCAAGCCGATCTGATGTCAGAGGTGGGGCTGGACATGGGCCCGTGGTGGACGTACCTGCCACACAAATCCTCATGCTCGCCTAACCGGCCGCAACGTATGGCAATCCGGGCAGTCCCGATGAAAGATGGAGTAGGTCTCGGCCATTCCCGTGTCCCAACCCAGAAAAGTTACTGGTTTCCTTACGGGCGCGATACAAAGGGCACGGGCTGGACTTGGCTGCCGGGGGCGGGGCTTGTCGACCGCTCGATCGAAAGTGAGAGACGAGGAGGAGAATCACCGACCTGCAGAGCGGCAAGGCGCTCGCCTACCTCCCTGTCAGTCACCGTTAGCCGATGGTTTAGACGAAGATAGTCCGTCCATGTCGGCGTGCGGAATGTCTCGGTCCAAAGAGTCGAGTTCTGAAGATCGCGCTGGAGGGTCCAGTCCCGCGCACCGGCACGGCTCTGAACGCGCCGCCTTTCGCGCATGCAGCTCAGAAATTCCTCGATATTCTCCTCGGGTATCGAGTACTCCACCTTGATCACGATCGGGCCGCTCCTGGGCTTCAAATCGAGGGCCAGTTCTGGTGGCCTGAAGTCGAAGGCCCCTTGATCCGATTCCTCCCATAGCCGTACCGGCAATAGCTTTCCCACAGCTGCAACCAGCAACAGCGCCGCTGCAGCACCTTCCAAAGCCCACGTCAGGGAATAGTACTGCGCGACAGCACCCCAGATCCAGCTGCCCGCTGCCATGCCGCCGTAGGTCAGGGCGTAATAGATCGACAGGGTGCGACCAACGACCCACCTTGGGCTTGCCAACTGCACACACACGTCGGTTCCGGTCCAGGTGACAACCCAGCCTGCGCCAGCGATTGCAAGCGCGATCGCTGCTACGGCCACCGATGATGTGAGAGCCAGTAAAAGGCAACACGTTGCGCAAGCAACGGACGCGAGCGTGATCAATCGATTTTGGGACGTGATGCGTCGCAAGTAGCTATTGCCAATGCCCGCGATGAAGGCGCCTGTGCCGAAGCCGGCTAACAGGACGCCGTAAACAATTGGCCCGCCCGCCAGTTGGTCGCGAACCACGAGGGGGAGCAGAGCAAGGATCGAGATGCTTGACAGCCCGAACAGGGTTGCGCGCACGATCGCCACTCTGATCTCAGAGGAGATTGCCGTGAAGCGCATGCCATCATGAATGGACGTCGTCATCCGCTCGCGCGGAAGAGGCGAAGAGCGAACTTGCCACTTGGAGCGCAGCACAGCGCTCAACGGGACCAGGTCGGTCAGCGCAGCGAAGGCGAAAGCCGTAAGGGGGCCCAGCAAAGCCAAAATTACACCGCCCAGCGCCGGTCCTATGCTCCGAACCACGTTGTACCCCACCGACATCAGCGTCACTGCAGCGGGTATGTCGCGCTTTTCCAGGATGTCGCCGACCGAGGCGTGCCAGGCTGGATCATTCAAGGCAAAGCCGCATCCCGCCAAGAAACACAGTCCCAAGATCAGCCATGGACTGACAAAGCCCAGTCCAACAGAGAGAGCCAGCGCCGTGGATGCCAGTGCGATCAGGCACTGTCCGGCAAGCATCACGCCGCGGCGGCTGAAGCTGTCTGCAATCGCTCCAGCAAGGATCGACAAGAAGAAGGCGGGCAGTGTCGATGCAGCCTGCACGAGCGCAACCATCAGATCGGAGGCTGAAATCGTTGCCATAAGCCAGCTTATAGCCACGCTCTGCACCAGCCAGCCAAGGCTGGATATCTGCGTGGCTGTCCAGATCGAACGAAAGACCGGATTCTGAAGAGGGATCAGTGTGTTTGCCGCAAAGGGCGGGGAATCTTGACGCCGCATGACTTCTCACCTCCACCACGTAGTTCTTTCACTCACTTACTTGCTGACAGCGGTGCGCTTACGCACAGCTGCGTCACAACCAAGTTCCGACATCGCGCTCGCAACAAAGTAGATGTCGCATCCACGGTGCTGATGCGCGATGAGTGTGCCAGTTGGGCGTCAGCTGGTCTGGGTCGCGCAGCCCGATGGGGTGCGGTCTGCCCTGCGACTCTTGGCCTTGGACGGTGCTACCGCCCCGATGGCCGGGTTGTCAAACTGCCACGGTGCTAGCAGCGCCCATCCCATCCTGACAGGCATGAGCATACGACGCAGTGCATCGCTGGTATCGGAGGCGGGTGCAAGATCAAGGGTGGCATCGTCTTGACAAGTACGAGCTGGTGGGCGCCTTTGCCCGACCTACACATCGGCGATTCATGGGGCCGCCGTTCAACTCGTTGGTCTATGCGCAAAAAAACATAATACGCTTGTAAAAGCGTTTCGTGCCGGCGCAGGCGCCGAGGAGGGCGCGGAAGCCTTCACCATCGTCATCCCGCCACCGAACGTCACCGGCTCGCTGCATATGGGCCATGCGCTCAACAACACGCTGCAGGACATTCTGGTGCGCTTCGAGCGCATGCGCGGCAAGAATGTCTTTTGGCAGCCGGGCATGGATCATGCCGGGATCGCCACACAGATGGTGGTCGAGCGCCAGCTGATGGAGAAGCAGATCCACCGCCGCGACCTGACGCGCGATGAGCTCATCGAGACCGGCGGCGCGATCCTCAACCAGTTGAAGCGGCTGGGCGCCTCCGCCGACTGGAGCCGGGAGCGTTTCACCATGGACGAGGGCCTGTCCAGGGCGGTGCTCGAAGTGTTTGTCACCCTCTACAAGGAAGGCCTGATCTACAAGGACAAGCGCGTTGTGAACTGGGACGGAAGCTCTTGACTGCGATTTCCGACCTTGAGGTCGAACAGCAGGAGGTCAACGGTAATCTCTGGCATTTCCGCTACCCCGTCGAGGGCGAGGTTTTGGATCCGGAAAATCCTAAAACCTTCATCACCGTGGCGACGACCCGCCCGGAGACGATGCTGGGCGATATGGCGGTCGGCGGTGCATCCGGACGACGAGCGTTTCAGGCATCTTGTCGGCAAGAACCTCATCCTCTGCCGATCGTCGGCCGCAGGATCGCGGTGGTGGCGGACGAGTATTCTGATCCGGAGAAAGGCAGCGGCGCGGTCAAGATCACGCCGGCGCACGACTTCAACGACTTCGAGGTCGGCAGGCGCCATAAGTTGCCGGCGATCAATATTCTCACCATAGAGGCGGCGGTCACCCTCACGGACAATGACGACTTTCTCGCCGGGCTGGAGGTGACGCCGTAGCGCCACGCGGTCCGGGACGAGCTCGACGGTCTGACGCTTACATCTCGCCGAACTGGTATCCAAGCAAGCATGAATTCCATAACCAGGTGCCGACGTGGAACTATCTCGTCGTCCAAGCCCACGGACGCATCACTGTCCGGGATGATGAGCGCTATGTGCGCCGTAACGTGGCGAAGCTCACTCACATGCATGAAGCCTCGCAGCCTGCCCCGTGGAAGATGGGCGACGCGCCGAAGGACTTCATTGACACGATGGTGAAGGCGATCGTCGCCCTGGAAATCGAGATCACCAGCCTGGTTGGTAAATCAAAACTCAGCCAGAACAAAGAGGTGCGCGACATTTAGAACGCTGGTGAAATGCTGAATGCCCGAGGCGTCAATGGGATGGGAGAAGCGATGCTCGCGGCTGCGGCGGCCAAATCCCAATAGCAACTATCTTGTCCCGACAAGCCGCTGGTGCTGGATTTCCAACGGGTGACCTTGAGAGACAAATGCTTCGGCTCGCCGGAAACGCGACCAGCATCTGACCACCCGCTATGCGGCAGATGGACAAGAACTCAGGCCGCCATCGCCAGCCACATCCGCAATGCCGCCGGATCGATGGAAGCTGCTTACCCCGCCAGCCTCTCCGGTCATGCCGCCTGCGTCGTTAATACCTTGAACAGCAGCCTGGCGGTTAAACCGCCTTGCGTGTTCGGTATGGCGGCACAGCGGTTTGGAGATCGGAGCCGACTGGCAGCGAACGCCACGCCCCACGGTAGCGATGCCTCGCAGCCAGGTTGGATGATCAAGCAGCGGCATGTGTGGCAGGCTTGCACCCGCTTCAGATGCGAGACGGGTCAAGACAATCATCCTGCACAACGCCACGCGGCGGTGAGCCGGTTTCGAAAAGGGCCGGCCCCGGCCGTTCATACAAGTGGAGTTGGGGGCGCGGGGCCGGATCAAGCCTATCGCGTTGGACCCGCCGGGACCGCGCGTACATCATCCCGGCAACGCCAGGCGCTCGCCTGGCGTCATGCGGGCTTCGGCTTGGCGCGCCGAATGTCTGGACCGGCATCGCGGAGCAATGGCGCACCAGTCTACGACACGGTGCGTAGTCGCCATGCTGCCCCTGGCCAGATCGTAGATGACCTCGGCTTGTTTGCCATGGCGAGCCGAAGCACGTTGACGGCCGTGCCGGGTGATGCGCCGTCCCAGACTATCATCCCAAAATCGGCGCGCGCCATCTCCCGGTCTTTGGCGGCGTAGATCCAGTATCCTCTAGCGCCTTCAGGAGACGGGACCCGGTAGGCAGCCCAGTCGCCCAGATCATTGCGGGGTTCCTTGGCCGCATGGAAGACCCCGACATGTTTGTAGCCGTAGCCCGCGAGCAGGCCCTGCGCCTCGGCATCGGCTCCAGACGCGTCGCCAATCAGCACGCCGTGCACGGCAACAACGATTGGGCGGATCCGAGCGATGGCAGGTTCCGGCAGCTCAAATGTCTCGCGTGAACCCCCTATGAATATCATCGACATCATGACTTTCCCTTCTCTCCAGGGCTCCCTCGCTCTGACCGCCGTCTCCCTCTGGCCCTGCGTGAGGGGTCACCCGAACGCCGAGACGGCGAAGCCGGCTCGGGGAGCGGCGGGACGCCGCAACTAGAGCCCGGTCGGCGGCAGGCCGGCGCGCAGACCTGCCGCTTCCGGAGGCGCTACGCGCGCGGAGCTAGTGGCCTTTGTCGGCCAGCCAGAGGCTCACGTCCTGGATCGAGCGCATGAGCACCGACGGATTGTCCCGCACGGGAATGAAGCCCCAGCTCTGCCAGTAGCGCTCTGCCTCGGCGTCGATCGCCCGTACCACCACCGCGCGGCCGCCGCCGATGTCGGCGCCGGCGACGCCGCGCTACAGCGCGTCCTTGCCCAAGCCGCTACCGCCGCCTTGTCCGGCATAGCGGTGGTCGCCGGCGAGTTGTGCG
>NZ_JAMYSE010000054.1:0-45454 GCF_040321795.1 Mesorhizobium sp. M0244
GTGTCGCGCAGCGTCCGTTCGATCTGGTTGCGCGAGGCGGCAGCCTCAGCCCGTTCGGCGGTCAGCGCGGCGAGCCTGGCCTCGCTCACGGCAAGCGTCGATGCCGCCTGCTCGAAAGCCGCGCGGGTGCTGGCCTCGCGCTCGGCAGCGCCGGCGTTTTCGGCGTTGAGCGCGGCTTCTTCGGCAGCGAGGCGTTCGAGGATATCCGCATTGTCGCGGACCATGCGCTCCTCGCGGGCAAGGTCGCCGTCGAGCTGTTGCAGTCGGCGGTCGAGCTCAGCCTGGCGGGCGCGGATGCGGCCTGCCTCTTCCTCGATCTGCGCCTTGGCGATCGACAGACGCTGGAAGGCGGCGGCGGCGGCGGCTTCCGCATCGCGCAGGTCCGGCAGCCGGTGGGCGTTGATGCCTTGTTCCCTGGCGGCAGCCATCTGGGCGGCGGCACGGTCGCCGACCAGCGCGGTGGCAATCGCCAGCGCCGAACGCGCTTCGCCTTCCTGCGTCTTGGCCAGCGTCCAGCGCAGATGCAGCAGCGTCGCTTCGGCCTTGCGGATATCGGCCGACAGGTTCTTGAAGCGCGAGGCCTGGCGGGCCTGGCGTTTCAGGCTTTCGATCTGGCTTTCCAGTTCGCCGACGACGTCGTCCAGCCGTTCGAGGTTCTGTTCGGCCGCCTTCAGCCGCAGCTCGGCTTCGTGGCGGCGCGTATGCAGGCCGGAAATCCCAGCCGCCTCTTCCAGCAGCGCGCGGCGCGCCTGCGGCTTTGCCTGGATCAGCTCGCCGATGCGGCCCTGGCCGACCATAGAGGGCGAGCGGGCACCGGTCGACTGATCTGCGAACAGCAGCTGCACGTCCTTGGCGCGGGCTTCTTTGCCGTTGATGCGGTAGAGCGAGCCGGCCTCGCGCTCGATGCGGCGCGAGACCTGCAATTCATCGGCGTCATTGAAAGCGGACGGCGCGGTGCGGTCGCTATTGTCGAGGAACAGCGTGACTTCGGCGGTGTTGCGGGCCGCACGCGTTCCCGAACCGGAAAAGATCACGTCGTCCATACCGGACGCACGCATGTTCTTGTAGGAGCTTTCGCCCATAACCCAGCGCAGCGCCTCGACCAGGTTCGACTTGCCGCAGCCGTTCGGCCCAACGATGCCGGTCAGGCCGCGTTCGATGACGAACTCGCCGGGTTCGACGAAGGATTTGAAGCCGAGGAGGCGAAGGCGCGAGAACTTCATTCGCGCCGGCCCATAGCCAAGTTCCGCAAAAGTCTTCCGCGGCTTTGCGACAAGAACCCGCGGCACAACAAAAAGCCGCGCACGCCGAAGCGCAGCTGCTTCGGCGTCGCCGAAACGTCAGAGCAGAGGGTCGATGATGGCCGACATTTCCGCAATCGACATCGCCCCTTTGTAGGTCTTTCCGTTGATGAAAAAGGTCGGTGTGGAATCGACCTTGAATTCGTCGGCGCCGCGCTTCTGGACGGATCTCACATCGTCCAGAAGTTTCTGGTCCGTCAAGCAGGCCTCGAAGGACTCCTGTGTAAAACCGGCAAGCTTGGCGATTTGCAGCAGTGCGTCCTTGGTATTGTTCACACCAACCCAGTTCGCCTGCTGCCTGAACAGCACGTCGACCATCGGGAAATAATTGTCCTTGGAGCAGCGCGCCAGCATGAAACCGGCTTCGGCGCTGGGATCGAACGGAAATTCGCGCAGGATGTAGCGGGCCTTGCCGGTGTCGATATACTTCGTCTTCAGCTCCGGAAAAGTGGTTTCGGCGAAATGCGCGCAGTGCGGGCAGGTCATCGAGGCATATTCGACGATGGTGACCTTTGCATCGTCCTTGCCGAGCTGCATGTCGGGCAGCGCGCCCGGCTTCAACAAGGCCGCCATGTCCACCGTACCCTGAGCTTCCGGCGCCTTGGCGGCGGCTGGAGCGGCCGGCTTCGCAGCGTCGGCGGGTTTCGTCGAATCGGCGGGGGCCGCAGGCGTCACATCCTGCGCCTCGGCTTTCTCGCCCGAGTCGCTGCATGCGGCAAGCAGAGCCACCGCTGGTATGGCGGCCAGCGAAGACAAGAGGTTTCTGCGGGACAAGGAACGGATCATACGAATCACCTGGCAATAGTTAGATTTTGCAATGCAAAGGCTACAAAAAGCGAGAGTTGGCGCGAATTAAGGCATTGCCGTCCCTATTCCAATCGCCAAATTCCAGCATGCCATCACGATAGCGCGAGATCACGGCTTCTTTTGGCCGAGAATGGTGGCGCCAAGCCGCTCCAGCGAGGCGCGCAGCCCGTCGTCCTCGATCAAACCGACCGTGCCTGACAGCTTCGCCTTCTCGGCCACGGTCAGCGGCCGCAAACTGGGTTTCGGCTTTTCCTTGCCCGTCATTACCGGCTTCTGCACGATCCTGATCCGGCCGATCGCATTGAAACCGAGAAACGCATTGACCCGGTTGATGATCTCGCCGGTCTCGTGCTGCAGATGCAGTGCCGCCACACCCTCGCAGGCAATGACCAGCACCGCCGGCTCGAACGGATCGTCCTCATGCATGCGGCGCGGCCACTGGATCTTTTCCGGGCGCGAGCGGCCGGCAAGCCGCGGCCCGGCAATCTCTTCCCACGACTGGACCAGCCCGATCGACATGCCGGCCCGCTTGCGCAGCACCGGGTCGAGTATCTCGGTTGCGAGATCGCTCACCGGAACGGGATTGCCGAAGGGCCTTTTCCCTGCCATGTGCGTTCTCCAGTCACCAGCTTCAGCACCAGTGGATTAGGGCCGACCGTCGATCAATGGCACTGCACGACCAGACCCGCAAGGCCGTATCCGCAGGCGATGGCGAGATCGCGTTCCGGCTGCTTGGCTGGTACGACGCGCATCACCGCGACCTGCCCTGGCGCGTTCCGCCGCGCGCGCTGGCAGGCGGCGCGCGGCCCGATCCCTATCTGGTCTGGCTTTCCGAGGTGATGCTTCAGCAAACCACGGTCGAGGCGGTAAAATCCTATTTCCGGGCTTTCGTGCAGAAATGGCCGACGGTCGAAGCACTGGCGGCGGCACCGACCGAAGACATCATGAAGGCCTGGGCCGGGCTCGGCTATTATTCTCGCGCCCGCAACCTTAAAGCCTGTGCCGATCTCGTCGCGCGGCAAGGCGGTCGCTTTCCGGACAGCGAGACCGGCTTGAAGGAACTGCCCGGGATCGGCGCCTACACGGCGGCGGCAGTCGCGGCGATCGCTTTCGACCGGCCCGCCGCCGTCGTCGACGGCAATGTCGAGCGGGTCGTCTCACGGCTGTTTTCTATCGCCACGCCGCTGGGCGAGGCCAAGGGCGAGATACGCGGCCATGTCGAGCGCATGGTTCCCCGGACAAGGCCGGGTGACTTCGCCCAGGCGATGATGGACCTGGGCGCGACGATCTGCACGCCGCGCCGGCCCCGCTGCATGCTTTGCCCGGTACGGCAGGATTGCAGCGCGACCACCTCAGGCGACCCCGAACGCTTTCCGGTCCGCCTGCCCAAGGCCGAAAAACCCTTGCGCCGCGGCGCCGCCTTCGTTGCCTTCAGGGGCGACGGCGCCATCCTTTTGCGCAAGCGCGTGGATAAAGGCCTGCTCGGCGGCATGACCGAAGTGCCCACGACCAGCTGGACCGCGCGGATCGACGGCGCCACCACCGATGCGGCAGCCCCATTCCCCGGCGACTGGCGGCGGGCCGGGCGCATTGGCCATGTCTTCACCCACTTCGCGCTCGAACTCGACGTGTTCAAGGCGGAGACCGACAGCGCCGCCCCGGCAGGGCATTTCTGGTCGCTGGCGCATGAAATTTCCGGGGAAGCGCTGCCGACCGTCATGAAAAAGGTAATCGAAGCGGCGATACCGGGCGCGACGAAGAAGCAGCGGCCGCATTGAAAGAGAGAAGAATGACTGAAATCCGCCACATCGTTTTCGACATCGGCAAAGTGCTGATCCACTACGATCCGAACCTGCCTTTCAGCCGCTTGATCCCCGATCCCGACGAACGGAAATGGTTCTTCGACAATGTCTGCACGCATGACTGGAATATCGAGCAGGACCGCGGCCGCAGCTGGGAGGAGGCCGAAGCGCTGGCAATCGCGGAGTATCCCGAGCACGCCGAAAACGTCCGCAATTTCCGCCGGCACTGGCACGAGATGGTGCCTCATGCCTATGAGGACAGCGTCGCCATCATGATCGGCCTGATCGAGAGCGGCCATGACGTGACGATGCTGACCAATTTCGCCGCGGACACGCTTGCCGAGGCCCGCGAGCGTTTCGATTTCCTCAATCGGCCGCGCGGCGTGACCGTTTCCGGCGACATCCGCCAGATCAAGCCGGATCGCGCCATCTATGATCACCACGTCGCCGCGTTCGGCCTCGATCCGGCAGCCACGCTGTTCATCGACGACAGCCAGAAGAATGTCGACGGCGCCAAGGCGGCCGGGTGGCAGGCTGTGCTGTTCACCGACGCCCAGACGCTCAAGGCGGATCTTGAGCGTCTTGGGATCATAGTGTTATTTTAATCACTTCCAGTAACTGGCTGAGACTTCGCATTAACGAATCTGTCGCAACTCAGAAGCCGTCAGGCCCCTGCCCGCTCCATGCCCAGCCGCGCAATGCGGCGAAGCTCGTCGATCGGTGTCAGGCCGCCGCTGCGCTCATAATGCCAGAAGGTCCAGCCATTGCAGGCGTCGAGCCCCTGGACTTCCGCACCGATCTTGTGGATCGACCCGGCACTGTCGCCGATCGCCAGAGTGCCGTCGGCGCGCACCTTTGCCGCCCAGCGCTTCTTGGCGTCGTAGAGCGTGGCGCCGGGTGCCACCAGGCCATTGTCGAGAAGAGTGACGAAGGCGACGCGCGGCTCGGCGCGCTTGCCGGTCAGCACCGTCAGATTGGCGCCGTCGAGCGGCCGGACCGCATCGATCCTGTCCATGGCGGCATCGATATAAGCCTGCTCACGCTCGATGCCGACGAAGTGGCGGCCAAGCCGCTTGGCCACCGCGCCGGTAGTGCCTGAACCGAAGAAGGGGTCGAGCACAATGTCGCCGGGCCTGGTCGAGGCCGTCATGACACGGGCAAGCAACGCTTCCGGCTTCTGCGTCGGATGCAATTTGTCGCCATTGTCGTTCTTCAGGCGCTCGCCGCCGGTGCAGATCGGAAACAGCCAGTCGGAGCGCATCTGAATGTCGTCGTTCGACGCCTTCAGCGCCTCGTAGTTGAATGTGTAACCCTTGCCCTTCTGGTCGCGCGATGCCCAGATCATCGTCTCATGCGCGTTCTGGAAACGGCGGCCACGGAAATTGGGCATTGGATTGGTCTTGCGCCAGACGACGTCGTTGAGGATCCAGAAGCCCAGGTCCTGCATTTTGGCGCCGACCCTGAAAATATTGTGGTAGGAGCCGATGACCCAGATCGTGCCGTTGGGCTTCAACACGCGGCGCGCCGCCAGCAGCCAGGCGCGAGTGAAGGCGTCGTAGGCCTCAAAACTGTCGAACTGGTCCCAATGGTCGTCGACGGCATCGACCTTGGATTGGTCGGGCCGATGCAGATCGCCATCGAGCTGCAGATTGTAAGGCGGATCAGCAAAGATCACGTCGATCGACTTTTCCGGCAGCCGTTCGAGCGCGGCGACGCAGTCGCCCTTCAGGATCGTATCCAGCCACTCGGATTGCTGGGGAGCATCGGAAAGCTCGTCGAGAAGACGCACGGCAGACATTGTGACACCCAAGGCACGCGTTACTGTTTACTCCGCGTTATGGTTACCGATCAGCGTAAATATTCAGTGAAGCAGGCCGCTGAATTTGCGAAGCCCGGCCTGTTGGTGTATGCCGCGCCGCCTGAGCCGTTTGGACCAAAGGCCTCTCGGCATTCCCTTCATCCCGCTTCCCGGATCACCATGCCTCAGCCAGACCTTGTCATCTTCGATTGCGACGGCGTGCTCGTCGATTCCGAAATCATCGCCGCGCGCATCGATGCCGAGCTTTTGACCTCGGCCGGCTACGAGATATCGGCCGAGGAGATTTCCGAGGTCTATGCCGGGCTGACCTTCAAGGACATCATGATGCGGGTCGAGGAAAAGTCCCGTATCCCGTTCCAGGCTTCGCTGATCGACAAGGAGGAACAGCTGGTCGATCGCAGGCTGCGCAGCGACGTGCGTGCCATCGACGGGGCGCATGAGGCGGTCGCCGCGGTAACAGTGCCGCGCTGCGTCTGCTCGAATTCGCGTTCCGAGCGGATCGAATTCATGCTGGAGAAGGTGCATCTTTTGCCGTTCTTTGCCGGCCGGATTTTTTCCTCGCTGGAAACCCCGACCGGGAAAACCAAGCCGGCGCCGGACGTGTTTCGGTTCGCCGCGGAAAAGCTCAAGGCCGATCCTGCCAACACCTTCGTCATCGAGGATTCGGTGCATGGCGTCACCGGCGCCAAAATGGCAGGAATGCGCGTCATCGGCTTCACCGGCGCGGCGCACAGCTATCCCGGCCATGCCGACGCGCTGACCGAGGCCGGCGCCGAAACGGTCATCCGCCGCTGGGCGGAACTGAAAAGCGTGATCGCCGCGCTGTCGGAATGGTCGGCGGACGCCTGAGAGGCCGTCTCCAACCGCCGTGGCGCGAATGCAGCGGCTCAGTTGGTCGCGGCGGTTTTCTTCTTCTTCGGCTTGTTTGTCGCTACTTTCGGAGCGCCCTCGTCATAACCGGCATATGCCTGGTAGTCCTGCGCCGTCGGCTCCGGAATGACGACGTTGGAATCGGTGAAGACGAACTGCGTGGCACTCGAAGGATCGGTGACCTGAACCTGATGGGAGTGAAGCTGCGAATAGAGAACTTCGGTGCCGTGCATCACCGCGATACGGATCGGCATGGTGATGGTGCCGGGGGTGAACATCGGGCCAGGCACGACCTTGCCGGCGACGGCTATCTTCATCGACAAGGAGCCGTTGGCGCGGCTGCAGTCGCGGGTCACATCGGTGATCGAAGCCTGATAAATGATCTTGGCGGAATCGTCCGGCTGGTCGGCGCCTACCGCGTCCGGGGCCGTCTGGGTTGCTTGAGCATCCTGGGCGGCGACGTCGGTTTTCTTCTTCGGCTTCGGACCGCTTTTGGCATAGGTGTTGAAGAAGGCAGTGCCGTCACGCAACGTCACTTTCGGACAATAGGCCTGCAATTGGCTGGAAAGCACCTTGGGGTCCGGTGGCGGTGGTGGCGTCGTATCCTTCTTGCCGAAGCCGAGAATGCCAGTGTCGCCTGATTGGCAGCCCGCGGCGGCAAGCATAAAGCCGGTGAGCGCCAGACCCGCGACAAAACGACCGTTGAATGAATGAAACGCCATGAACTGCACTTCCCTCTCGCAAAGCCGGTGACGTATATCAACCGCGCGGCAAAAATGCGACTGAGCCAGCGCAGAAATCCACCACCCTGCGGCGGGCGAAGATTCCCGGCAGCAATGGAAACGTGACGATGCAATATGTGAGTACCCGCGGGGAAGCGCCCGCGCTTGGATTTTCCGGCGCGGTTCTGGCCGGACTGGCGCGCGACGGCGGGCTTTATCTGCCGAGCGCCTGGCCGCATTTTTCCGTAGCCGAGATCCGCGCCATGCGCGGCCTTGCCTATCCCGATCTGGCCATCCGTGTGCTGTCGCCGTTCCTCGGCGGCGAGATCGCGGCGCCGGTGTTCGAACGGCTGGTGCGCGAAGCCTATGCGACCTTCCGCCATGAGGCCGTCTGCCCGCTGGTGCAGACCGGGCCGAACCGGTTCGTGCTCGAGCTCTTCCACGGCCCGACGCTCGCTTTCAAGGACGTGGCGATGCAGCTTCTCGCGCGGCTGATGGACCATGTGCTGGCCGAGCGCGACCAGCACGCCACCATTGTCGGCGCCACCTCCGGCGACACCGGTGGGGCCGCCATCGATGCCTTTGCCGGGCGCAACCGTACCGACATCTTCGTACTTTTCCCGCACGGCCGCGTCTCGCCGGTGCAGCAGCGGCAGATGACGACCTCGACCGCCGCAAACGTCCATGCATTGGCGATCGAAGGCAATTTCGACGACTGCCAGGGCCTGGTGAAGGACATGTTCAACGACCACGGTTTTCGCGACCGGGTGTCGCTGTCCGGCGTCAATTCGATCAACTGGGCCCGCATCATGGCCCAGATCGTCTATTATTTTTCGTCCGCGCTGTCGCTCGGCGCGCCCGACAGGCCGGTTTCCTTCACCGTGCCGACCGGCAATTTCGGCGACATCTTCGCCGGCTACGCCGCCAAGAAGATGGGGCTGCCGATCGAGCGGCTGATCATAGCCACCAACGACAACGACATTCTGGCACGCACCTTGGCGACCGGCGAATACCGCATGAAGGGGGTCTTTTCGACCACCTCGCCATCGATGGACATCCAGATCTCTTCGAACTTTGAACGCTTGCTGTTCGAGGCGGCCGGCCGCGATGCCTCGACCGTGCGGCACTACATGGACGGGCTCAAGCAGTCCGGCGCCTTCACTATCGAGGCCGGCGAAATCGGCAAGATCCGCTCCGAATTCGACGCCGGCCGCGCCACCATGGACGAGGTTGCTGCTACAATCCGCGCCACACTTGCGGCGAGCGGCTATCTGCTCGACCCGCATACGGCCGCAGCCGTGCATGTGGCCGCCGGCAAGGCCGCCGGCGAGGTGCCGATGGTGGTGCTGGGCACTGCGCACCCGGCAAAGTTTCCGGCGGCCGTCGAGGCAGCCAGCGGCGTGTCGCCTGCCCTGCCCGCATGGCTAGACGGGTTGATGACGGCCGAGGAAAAATACACGGTACTTCCATCCGACCTGAAAATGGTGGAAGGTTATGTCGGCCGCCACACGCGGGCGGCGCGTTAGGGAGTAATTGCCATATGGGTGTTGAGGTAAGCCGTCTGTCGAACGGCCTGACAGTCGCCACCGAAACCCTTCCAAGCCTCGAATCCGTTGCCCTTGGCGCCTGGGTCAAGTCGGGCGCACGCAACGAGCGTGACGAAGAGCACGGAATGGCGCACTTGCTCGAGCACATGGCTTTCAAGGGTACCAAACGGCGAAGCGCCTTCGAGATCGCCTCGGAGATCGAGGATGTCGGCGGCGAGATCAACGCCGCTACCAGTGTCGAGACGACCTCCTATTACGCGAGGGTGCTGAGCGACAACGTGCCGCTGGCGGTCGATATCCTTTCCGACATCCTGCAGGAATCCGAATTCGATCCGCAGGAGCTGGAGCGCGAGCAACATGTGATTCTGCAGGAAATCGGCGCCGCTCACGATACGCCCGACGATGTCGTCTTCGATCACTTTACCGAGACCGCCTTCCGCCACCAGACTATTGGCCGCTCGATTCTCGGCACGCCGGAAACCGTCAAATCCTTCACCTCGAAGCAGCTGCACGACTTCATCGAACGGCAGTACGGCGCCGAGAACATGGTGATGGTGGCGGCCGGCGACATCAAGCACGACGATTTCGTGCGCGAGGTCGAAAAGCGTCTCGGCGGCTTCCGCGGCAAGGCCGACGGCACCATCCCGCAATATGCGCAGTATGTCGGCGGCGATTTTCGCGAAGACCGCGACTTGATGGACGCTCAGATCGTGCTGGGTTTCGAGGGTCGTGCCTATCACGTCCGCGACTTCTACGCCTCGCAGGTCCTGTCGATGATCCTCGGCGGCGGCATGTCGTCGCGGCTCTTTCAGGAAATCCGCGAAAAACGCGGCCTGTGCTATTCGGTTTATGCCTTCCACTGGGGGTTCTCCGATACCGGCATCTTCGGCGTCCATGCGGCGACCGGACAAAGCGATATTGCCGAGCTGGTGCCGGTGATCATCGACGAGTTGCAGAAGGCCGGTGAGAACATCCTGCAGGAGGAGCTTGACCGGGCGCGTGCCCAATATCGCGCCGGGCTGATCATGTCGGCCGAAAGCCCGGCAAGCCGCGCCTCGCAGATCGCCAGGCAGTTGCTTCTGTTCGGCAGGCCGATCGCCAAGGAAGAGCTGATGGAGCGGCTGTCGGCGTTGACGGTCGAGCGGCTGACGGACCTGTCGTCGCGGCTGTTTTCGACCAAGCCGACGCTTACAGCTGTCGGGCCGGTGGGTACGCTCGCGCCCTATGAGGCGATCCTCGATTCGCTTTCGGGCACGCAGACCACTGCCCGCAAGCTCGCCGTCTAAGCCTACCCGAGCCTCGTGTTCGCGCTCCCCTTCTTTCGCCGCGACCTGCCGGCACTGAAGGGCGACCTTGTCACGCTGCGCGTGCCGCTGACCAACGACTATCGCGAGTGGTCGGTGCTGCGCGGCGAAAGCCGCGCTTTTCTTGAGCCGTGGGAGCCGCGATGGACGCCGGACGAGCTCGACCGCACCGCGTGGCGGCATCGTATCGGCCGCTACCGGGAGGACTACGCGCAGGGGACGGCCATCGCGTTCTTCATCTTCGAGAAAAGCAGCGGCAAGCTTGCCGGCGGTATCACCCTCGGCAATATCCGCCATGGCGTCGCCCAAAGCGGCCATATCGGCTACTGGATCGGCGAGCGCTTCAGCGGCCGCGGCCTGATGACCGACGCCGTCAAGGTGGTAACGCGTTTCGCCTTCGAAACGCTGCGGTTGCACCGGATCGAAGCTGCCTGTATCCCCGACAACGCCCGGTCGATCCGCGTGCTTGAAAAAGCCGGATTCCGGCGCGAAGGACTGCTACGATCCTATCTCAGGATCAACGGCATCTGGCAGGACCATTACCTATACGCCCGGATCGCGGACGATTCGCCGGGCGTTGGAACAAAGGGCTGATTTTGACGAATTTTCTGCGCAACGGGTCGCTGCTTGCCTTTATGCTGGCGGCAATCGTCACGCTCTGTGCGGCATCCTCGGCCTTTGCGGTCGAACCGATCAAGATTGCCCGCGACGACGTGGCGCTCGACCTTTCGGGCGCGGTCGAAATCTACCGCAATCAGGGCGAGAATTTCCAGGTCTCGACGGCACCCGGGCCGGACGGCATCGTGCGGCGCATCGAGGTCGAAGCCAATGACGCGCGCTCGACCGGCGACTGGGCGGTGTTCGCGCTCGCCAACACCACCGACCAGCAGCTCGACAGGCTGATTGTCGCACCACATTTCCGCTTGGTGAATTCCGGCCTGTTCTGGCCGGATCTCGGCTCGACCCGCATTGCCGCGATCACGCCCAGCGAGGGCTTTGCGCTCGACCGCCAGACCAGCCCCGACGCCGACGTGTTCCGGGTAACGCTGAACCCTGGAACGGTGATCACCTTCATCGCCGAGCTGGCCTCGCCCAAGCTGCCGCAGGTCTATCTGTGGGACCCTGAATCCTACAAGGACTCGGTCAATTCCTACACGCTGTTTCGTGGCATCGTCATCGGCATCGCCGGCCTGCTGGCGCTGTTCCTGACCATTCTTTTCGTCGTCAAGGGGACCTCGATGTTCCCGGCAACGGCGGCCCTTGCCTGGGCGGTGCTTGCCTATATCTGCGTCGATTTCGGCTTTCTCAACAAGATCATAGAAATCTCACCGGGCAATGAGCAGATGTGGCGCGCCGGAACGGAGGTAGCGCTTGCGGCGACCTTCGTGGTGTTCCTGTTTGCCTATCTCAACCTCAACCGGTGGCACGGCCATTTCAGCTACGGCGCACTGGTCTGGATTCTCGGGCTGGTGCTGATCGCCGGCGTCGCCATCGTCGATCCGGCGGTTGCCGCCGGCATTGCCAGGCTGTCCTTCGCCGCCACCGCGCTGACCGGGCTCGGCCTGATCATCTTCCTCGGTATACGCGGTTACGACCGCGCCATCATGCTGGTGCCCAGTTGGGTGATGGTGCTGCTGTGGCTATGTGGATCGTGGATGGCGATCACCGGTATGCTCGACAACGATATCGCCCAGCCGGCGCTGGGCGGCGGGCTGATTCTCATCATTCTGCTGATCGGCTTCACCGTGATGCAACACGCTTTTGCCGGCGGCGCCCTGCATCAGGGCCTGTTCTCCGACCTCGAGCGGCAGGCGCTGGCGGTTGCCGGATCGGGCGATACTGTGTGGGACTGGGACGTGCTGCGCGACCGCGTCGTCACTCGTCCCGACGTCAGCATCCAGCTCGGGCTGGCGCCCAACAGCCTCGGCGGCCCTGCCCGCAACTGGCTGCCGGTGCTGCATGCCGACGACCGCGACACGTTTCGCACGACGCTCGACGTGGTGCTCGAACACCGGCGCGGCCGGGTGTCGCAGAATTTCCGCCTGCGCGGCGCCGACGGGCACTATCACTGGTTTTCGTTGCGCGCCCGGCCGGTGATCGGATCGGACGGCGAGGTGATCCGCTGCGTCGGCACCATGGTCGACGTGACGGAGCAGAAAAAGTCTGAGGAACGGCTGCTGCACGACGCCGTGCACGACAATCTGACCGGCCTGCCGAACCGCGAGCTGTTCATGAACCGGCTGGAGGCGATCATCTCGATCGCGCGGACGGAAGAGAAGGTCCGTCCGACCGTCTTCGTCATCGACATCGACCGCTTCAAGCAGGTCAATGACGGGCTCGGCATCTCGGCCGGCGATACCATCCTGCTCACCATTGCGCGCCGGCTGCACCGGCTGCTCAAACCGAAGGATTCATTGTCGCGCTTTGCCGGCGACCAGTTCGCGCTGATGCTGCTTTCCGACCAGGACCCGGCCCGCATCGCGGCCGTCGCCGACGCCATCAAACATGCGATCAACAACCCGATCACCTTCGCCAAGCGCGAGATCGTGCTGACCGCCTCGATCGGGCTGATCACCTGGACCTCGGCGCAGACTTCTGCCGAGGACATGGTCAAGGACGCCGAGCTCGCCATGCATCAGGCCAAGCGTTTCGGTGGCGACAGGATCGAGCCGTTCCGGCCCGCCTTCCGCACCGTCGGCACCGACCGGCTGCAGTTCGAGTCCGATCTGCGTCGCGCCATCGAACGGCGTGAATTCACGCTCGCCTACCAGCCCATCGTGCGGCTGGAAGACGGCAGCGTTGCCGGATTCGAAGCGCTGCTGCGCTGGGACCATCCGCGCCGCGGCATGATCCCGCCAGCGGATTTCATCCCGGTCGCCGAAAACTGCGGGCTGATCGTGCAGCTTGGCCTGTTTGCCATGCAACAGGCTGCCGAAGACCTGGCGGGGTGGCAAAAGCAGATCGGCGATGCGCCGCTGTCGGTTTCGGTCAATCTGTCCAGCCGTCAACTCATCCGCCGCGACCTGGTCAGCGACGTCCGCTCGGTGATCGCGCGGGCCAATCTGAAGCCGCGCTGCTTCCGGCTCGAACTCACCGAATCGCTGGTGATGGACAATCCCGAGCAGACCGCTCATGTGCTGACCAAGCTGAAGCAGCTTGGCATCGGCCTGTCGCTGGACGATTTCGGCACCGGCTATTCATCGCTGGCCTATCTGACGCGCTTCCCCTTCGACACCATCAAGATCGACAAGAGCTTCGTCGACGACGCGACGCCGAAACGCGCGGTGCTGCTCAAATCCATAGTCAACATGGCGCATGAGCTCGGCCTTTCGGTTGTCGCCGAAGGCATTTCGGACGAGAGCGATGCGCTGGAGCTGCGGCAGATGGGCTGCGAATACGTGCAGAGCTTCATGTTCGGCGCGCCGATGCCGGGCGACCAGGTGCTGAAGACGCTGAAGGAACAGTACCCGCTGACTCAGGCGTGACAAGTTTCGGGACGTGATGAGGTTCAGGCGTGACCGGCAGCCAGGCTGAGATGCGCGAGATCGATGCCGATCGAGGCAAGTATCCGGTCGTATTTGCGGTCGATGTCGGCGTCGAACAGAAGCTCGGCACTTGCCGGGCAAGTCAGCCAACCATTCTCGACGATCTCGTTTTCAAGCTGGCCCGCACCCCAGCCGGCATAGCCGAGCGCCATCAGAGCCCGCCGGGGTCCGCGGCCGGAGGAGATGGCGCGCAATATGTCGACGGTCGCGGTCAGGCAGACGTCGTCGGACACGGCGAGCGAGGATTCCACCCGGTAGTCGCCCGAATGCAGGACGAAGCCGCGGCTGCGATCCACCGGTCCGCCATTGCGCACGACGAAGTCGCGCGCCGGCGCCGGCAGGCGAATTGCCTCCAGCTCGTTCATGATGCCGAGTTGCACGAGCAGGTCCGGAAACAGCATTTGCTGCGTCTGGTTGATGATCAGCCCCATCGCGCCTTCGTCGCTGTGCGCGCAAATGTAGATGACGGAGCGCGTGAAGCGGTCGTCCTTCATGCCGGGCATGGCAATCAGGAACTGGTCGTCGAGAAAGCCGGGTCCTGCGGCCGTCTTTTTATGGCGTAACAAATCCATGACCACAGCGTAACGCGTTTCCAGGGCGCCGAAAAGATGGGCGGCGCCCGATTTGATCAGGCTCATAAGCCGAAGGTCACGCAAATATGATGCCGGCGGCGTCATGAAATCATTGTGCGGCCATCAACAGACGATCAAATCATCGCCATGCAAAGCTTGAAAATCCTGCTGCTTAGCGTGGCCATTGGATCGGCGACCGGCCTCCCCGCCTCAGCCTCCTCGTCGGCCTGGTACAACAGCGAAGGCGGCAGGGTGCGGCTGGTGACGAGCGGCAAAGCCGACGAGGCCGGGCGTCTCCAGGGCGTCCTCGACATTGCGCTGAAGCCCGGCTGGAAGACCTATTGGCGCGACCCGGGCGATGCGGGCGTGCCACCACAGATAGACGTCTCGGCCAGCACCAACATTGCCGACGCGACGCTTTCGTTTCCGCCGCCGCAGCGCCATGATGACGGCTATGGCAAATGGGCCGGCTACGACCACCCGGTTTCGTTGCCGGTGACGTTCACGCTTGCCGCGCCCGGCCAGCCGGCCGTCATCGATGCGGACATCTTCCTCGGCATTTGCGAAACCATCTGCATCCCGGTGCAGACAAGGCTGACCGTCGATCCCGGCGCCGATCCCGACAACGCCGAGGATGCGGCACTGGTCAAGGCAGGCCTTGCAACCCTGCCCGCCACGGCAACGCCCGATTTCGGCATAAACGTACTGCCGGGCGACCACGAAACGCTGATTGTCGAAGCGAGCTTTCCGGGCACTCCCGAGGCCGCCGACTTCTTCGTTGCCGGCGAACGCGACTACATGTTCGGTGCCCCGGCGCGCAGCGAAAAGGATGGCAAGCTGATCTTTACGGTGCCGATCCTCGACAGGCCGTCGACAACGCCAACCGATGGCGGCCTTCACTACACACTGACAAGTGCCGCTGGCGCGGTCGAAGGCCTGCTGCCTTTTCCGTGATGCCAACGTCTGGACGGTTGCCGGGCGCGCCTTAGTTCGCTATCGCAAGGACACTCCCTTTCCATTCTCAAGCGAGGACCATCATGACGATCTCCGTTGGCGACAAACTGCCCAATGCGACGTTCAAGACAATGACCGCCGACGGTGCAAAGCCGATCACGACGGGCGAGATATTCTTAGGAAAGAAGGTCGTGCTGTTTGGCGTTCCAGGCGCCTTCACGCCGACCTGCAGCAACAATCATCTGCCGGGCTACCTGGATAATTACGACGCTATCCTGGCGCGCGGCGTCGATACTATCGCCGTCGTCTCGGTCAACGATGTTCACGTCATGGGGGCCTGGGCCCGCTTCAGCGGCGGTGAAGGCAAAATCCTTTATCTTGCCGATGGCAATGGCGATTTCGCCAAATCGGTCGGTCTCGACGCCGACCTCTCCGGCGGCGGCATGGGGCTGCGCTCGAGGCGTTTTTCGATGATCGTCGATGACGGCAAGGTCACCTCGCTCAATGTCGAGACAAAGCCCGGCGTCGACGAATCCGGCGCTGCTCACATTCTCGGACAGCTTTCCGTCTTGGCGACAGCATAGGCCAGGGACGGCGGCGGTCGCCTTCGAGCGCTGCGCGTCGAAAGGATGCTGCCTTTGCATCGGCGCATGATCCTTCCGAAAGCCGACCCGGTTTTCAGGGCCATGCGTCGGCCCTTCGGGACTGCTTGCTTCTGGGGACCTGGATTATGTCTGACATCTTTTGGCGCGCTGTCGCGATCGGTATCGGCGCAACCGCGCTTATGGATGTCTGGGCGATTTTCCTGAACAGGGCGTTTGCTCAGCCGCGGCCGAACTGGGGGCTGGTCGGCCGCTGGGTCTGGCATCTCAGGGAAGGCAAGGTCTTCCATGACGACATTGGCGAGGCCTCGCCCTATGCGCATGAATCAGCGCTTGGCTGGGCCTTTCATTATGCTGTCGGCATCGTCTACGGCATCATACTGGTCGTGCTGGCCGGAACGGCCTGGCTCGCCGCGCCGACCTTCCTGCCGGCCTTTGTCCTCGGCATCGTCACCGTCGGCGCCGGCTGGTTTCTGCTGGCGCCCGGCATGGGTGCCGGCTGGGCCGCTTCGAAGCGGCCCAATCCGATGCAGGTCCGCGCCCTCAATCTTGTGTCGCACACGGTGTTCGCGCTCGGACTGTTCGGCACCGCCCTGCTGATCCGATAGGTAATTAACCGTCGCGGCGCTGCGTCGGCCTGTCGATCGGCTGCCATCCATGGATAACGCGACGCGCGCTGATATCGTATGCGAAGTAGTTCCCGCCGCCCGCTGGCTGATCCGCCTCGCGGCTGATTTCCCGACCGCTCAAAGAGAGCAGCAGGAGCGTTCCGACACCTCCGTGACCTATGAAAGCAACGTCGACAGCGGCGTCGGTGCCTAGCACAGTGTCCACCTCGCTTAGAATACGACGCTGGGCATCGATAGCTCGCTCCCATCCACGAATGCTGCTGTTTGGATTGGCGAAGAATTGGTCGGCGACCGCTTCGAATTCCGATGGCGGCAGGAAACCGGTTGCCGATCGGTCATTCTCATGCATCCGTTCCCTCACCTCGACTGCAAGGCGGAGATGCCTTCCGAGTATCTCGGCGGTTTCTATCGCCTTGCGTTCACCCGACGACACGATCCGCCGGATCGACCCAACCCACGGCTGGTCGAGCATTGCAGATGTTCTTGCTCGCCCGATATCGGACAGCCCCCATTCGGGCACGGGAATGTTGGCATCGACCTGAACTTGGGGATGGGTGACATAATACAGAACCGGCATGATCGAGGTTCCCTGCCTGAGAGCGAGCCAGCTCCTGGAACTCAATAGCTCTGGGTCGAGCGCCGCGCCTTCGCGACTGCCGGCTGTTTTGCCTGCTCGGCTGGCTTTGGCGGCGTGGCAGGCTTGACCGGACCTTTCTTGAACGGCGCCATGCCTTCACGCGCGAGTTGGTCGGCGCGCTCGTTCTCGACATGGCCGTCATGGCCCTTGACCCAGTTCCAGGTCACCTTGTGACGCTTGTTGGCCTCGTCCAGCGCCTGCCAGAGTTCACCGTTCTTGACCGGCTTCTTGTCGGCGGTCTTCCAGCCGTTCTTCTTCCAACCGTGGATCCACTTGGAAATGCCGTCCATGACGTATTTGCTGTCGGTATGAAGGTCGACCGTGCAGGGTTCCTTCAACGCATTCAGCGCCGAGATGGCAGCGAGCAGCTCCATGCGGTTGTTGGTCGTCTCCGCCTCGCCGCCGGAAAGCTCCTTGGTGGTGCCGTTGAAGCGCAGGATCGCGCCCCAGCCGCCAGGGCCGGGATTGCCCGAACAGGCACCGTCGGTGAAAATCTCAACGTGTTTGCTCATGCCAATCCATATTCCGAGGGAGACCTGATCGCCCGATGGAATCGCATCCTGCGGATATACTCGGTCGGGTCGCGTTTCATCACCAGCCCGCCATCGGGAACGGTCAGCCAGTCATAGAGCCGGGTCAGCATGAAGCGCAGCGCCGAGCCGCGCGCCAGCATCGGCAGCGCAGCTTTCTCGTCGCCGCTCAACGGCCGCACGCTTTGGTAGCCGGCAAGCAGCGCTGTGCCCTTGGTCAGATTGAAGGAGAAATCCTTCTCGAAACACCAGGCGTTGAGGCAGGTGGCGACGTCATAGGCGTAGAGATCGTTGCAGGCGAAATAGAAGTCGATCAGCCCGGACAGTTTTTCGCCGAGGAAAAAGACATTGTCCGGGAAAAGATCGGCATGGATGATGCCTTGCGGCAGACCCTTCGGCCAGTTCCGCTCGAAGTCGGCGAAATCGGCATCGACCTCGGCGGCCAGTCCCGGCTCGACCTCGTCGGCGCGCGCGCGGGCGGCGTTCCATAGCTTGCGCCAGCCATCGATGGCAAGGGCGTTCGGACGGGTCATCGGGAAGTCCGCCCCGGCAAGATGTAGTGCCGCCAGCGCCTTGCCGACCTCTGCGCAATGCGCGGCCGTCGGCCGCCGCAGCGACAGGCCTTCGAGAAAGGTGATGATGACCGCCGGCCGGCCGGCAAGCGTTCCAATCACACCGCCATCATGCGCGGTGACCGGGAGCGGGCACGAAATGCCCTTTCTTGCGAGGTGGGCCATGAGGCCGAGAAAGAACGGCAGGTCAGCCTTGTCGACGCGCTTCTCGTAAAGCGTCAGGATGTAGGAGCCGCTGCTGGTGTGCAGTAAAAAATTCGAGTTTTCGGTGCCTTCGGCGATGCCCTTGTAGGACAAGAGATCGCCGACCGGATAGTTCTTGAGGAAGGCGCCGAGCTCGCCCTCATTGACGTCGGTATAGACGGCCATGGTCCCTACGCGGCCCCATTGACGAAGGCCATGTCGGCCGCCGTCAGTTCGACATCGCGCAGCACCCGCATCACTGGAAAATCCTCCGTTTCCGTCGCAGTCACCGCCAGCTCGATGGTTACGTCGAAGCGCTGCCGGAAGGCATCGACGATCTCGTCGACGATGATCTCCGGAGCTGACGCACCGGCCGACAGTCCGAGCGTCGAAATGCCGGCAATGTCAGTCCACGGGATTTCCGAGGCGCGCTGCACGAGAAGCGACATCGAGGCGCCGGCGCGCTCGGCCACTTCGACAAGACGCCGCGAATTGGACGAGTTGGGGGCGCCGACGACCAGGAAGAGATCGGCGCCGGCCGCGGTCTCCTTGACCGCCTCCTGGCGGTTGGTGGTGGCGTAGCAGATCGATTCCGCCGCCGCTGCATGCAACTCGGGAAAACGTTGCTGCAGGGCGCGGATGATGCCGGCGGTGTCCTCGACCGACAGCGTCGTCTGGGTAACGAAGCCGAGCGCTTGCGGGTCGGCGGGCACGAAGCTTGCGGCGTCGGCTTCCGTCTCGATCAGCGTGACCGCACCATCCGGCAACTGGCCCATCGTGCCGATCACCTCCGGATGCCCTGCGTGGCCGATCAAAAGCACGTGGCGGCCAAGCCGCTGATGGCGCATCGCCTGCTTGTGAACTTTTGAGACCAGTGGGCAAGTCGCGTCGAGATAGAACAGGTTGCGGGCCTGGGCGTCGGCCGGCACCGATTTCGGCACGCCATGCGCCGAAAAGACGACTGGGCTCTGGCGATGCTCGGGCGGAATCTCGGAGAGCTCCTCGATGAACACCGCACCGAGGCTTTGCAGCCCTTCGACGACGTAGCGGTTGTGCACGATCTCGTGGCGGACATAAACCGGCGCGCCGTATTTCTTCAGCGCCAGCACGACGATCTGAATGGCACGGTCGACGCCGGCACAAAAGCCGCGCGGCTGGCAGAGCCGGATGGTCAGCGGTGGCTTTGTCTGAAGCATGATTGCGGGCCGGTTGATCGGATCGTGACTGAACTCAAGGCGCGAAATGAAGTGTGCTGCCCTGCCCTGTCAAGGGTAGTGGCGGCGATCATTGGTCTTTCGCCGGACGGCGGAACCAGGAGATGAGGACGCCAGCAAGCGCCGCGGCAAGGCCGTACCAGGTTATCGCATATTGCAGATGGCTGTTCGGCAGGTCGATGACGGTGACGCCGCCGACCGGCAGCCCGCCGGGGTTGGACGTGGCGTTCGCATCGATGAAGATCGGCACCAACCCGGCGCCGGCCGGCAGGCCGGCGCTCGAGGCCATCGCGTCACGATCCTTCCAGTAGAAGATGTTCTTCCCAGGATCATTGTCGGGAAGCATCATCGAGGGCTTGGCCGGCAGTGGGTTGCGGGCGAGCCCAGTCACCGTCACTTTGCCCGTCACCTGTCCCCGCGGCCGCTTGGCGGGGGCTTTAAAATCGTAAGGCACGAAGCCGCGGTTGATCAGCACGAAACGGCCATCATCGAGCTGCAGCGGCGTGAAGACATCGAAGCCGGACTGGCCTTCCCAGGTAGCGAGGAAATGCCGTTCGCCTCGATGCAGGAAAGCGCCGGTCACCGTCACCGGCGTGTAGTCCACGTCGCCGGTGGCGCCAAACCGCTTTTCGACTTCGGCCAGCGGCACAGGCGCCGAATGCGTGCGCTGGTCGATCGTCTGCAAAAGACCCTCTTTCCAGTGCAGGCGCTGAACCTGCCAGGTGCCGAGCGCCAGCAGGATCAAAAACAGGACGATACCCAAGCCGAGCGCCAATGCGCGCTTCGGCCGCGAATGGCCGACCACCGAATCGAAGGCCTCGCTCATTCGCCGCGGTCCAGCCGGCCCTCGGCCGCCTGGTTGCGGTATTGCAGCGTCAGCAGCACGCCCTTGATCAGCCTGAGCGCCGCCAGGCAAAGCACCAGCGTCAACGGAATCCATAGCAACAGGTGCAGCCAGAGCGGCGGATTGAGCGTCACCTCCATCCACAGCGCCAGGCCGACGACGATGAAGCCGATGATCAGGATAACGAACACCGCCGGCCCGTCACCGGCATCGGCGAAGGAATAATCGAGGCCGCAATTGGTGCAGCGATTGCCGACCGTGAGGAACCCGGAGAACAGCTTGCCCTCGCCACAGCGGGGGCAGCGGCCATGCAGGCCGGCCGAGATCGGATCGATTGGTGGCCAGATTGCCTTGTCGTCGCTCATGCAATTCCTTGAAGCATGACCTCGTCCGAAAACCGGTCCGCTTTTTGCTACGCTGACCTTCGGTTCGGGATCACGCTTATGCAATCTTACTGCGGTTAGCCGCAAAAGATAAGGCGGCCACGTCGCCGCAGCCGCCTTGTCGATTACCCTCAAGCAGTTGTCAGTGCGGTTCGATCATCGCGCCGTTCGAGGCCCAGACATAGATCGAGGCGAACAGGAACAGCCACACCACGTCGACGAAGTGCCAGTACCAGGCGGCCGCCTCGAAGCCGAAATGCTGCTTGGGCGTGAAGTCGCCCTTCACGGCGCGGATCAGGCAGACAGCCAAGAAGATAGTGCCGATGATGACGTGGAAACCATGGAAGCCGGTCGCCATGAAGAAGGTGGCGCCGTAGATCGAATCCCTGAAGCCGAACGGCGCGTGCATGTATTCGTAGGCCTGCACCATGGTGAACAGCATGCCGAGGCCGACGGTCAGCACCAGGCCGTTGATCAGCCCCTTGCGGTCGCCGTGGATGAGCGAGTGATGCGCCCAGGTCACCGTGGTGCCCGACAGAAGCAGGATGACGGTGTTGTAAAGCGGCAGGTGGAACGGGTCGAGAACTTCGATGCCCTTGGGCGGCCAGACGCCGCCGGTGAAGGCGGTGCGGGCGTATTGATGGACCTCGCCCGGAAACAGGCTGGCGTCGAAGAAGGCCCAGAACCAGGCGACGAAGAACATCACCTCGGAGGCAATGAACATGATCATGCCGTAGCGCAGATGCAGCGACACGACGCGGGTGTGGCGACCCTCATGCGCCTCCTTGATGGTGTCAGACCACCAGGCGAACATTGTGTAGATGACGATCAAAAGGCCAATGAAGAACAGCCACGGATTGGCGATGTTGAAGCCGAAAATCGGGAAATCGCCGCCCTTGAGATACTGCATATAACAGACGCCGCCGATCGCGGTCACCAGCGCTCCGACGGAGCCCAGAAAAGGCCACGGGCTCGGGTCGACGAGATGATAGTCATGCTGTGGTTTTGCGTGTGCGTCTGCCATATCAACCCCCGAGGCTTGCTTCGGTATCTGAAATCTTGTTGCGGCGGCCGTCGGCCGGCACCGATGATGCGACCGGCTTGGTCTTGTCGACCGGGAACATCGTGTAGGACAGGGTAATCGTCCTCAAATCCTTCAATTCCGGCGCGTTGACGATGTCGGGATCGACATAGAACACGACCGGCATGTCCAGCGTCTCGCCCGGCTTCAGCGTTGTGTCGGTGAAGCAGAAACACTCGACCTTGTTGAAGTAAGGCCCGGCCAGTTCCGGCTGCACGTTGAAGGTGGCGCGTCCGGTGATGGGCCGGCTGAATTTGTTCGTCGCGCTGTAATGCGCCTCGGCGGTTTCGCCGATCTTGATGGTGATCGAGCGGGCGACCGGCTGGAATTGCCAGGGAACGCCGACGGTGTTGGCATCGAAGCGGATGGTGATGTCGCGGTCGAGCACCCGATCGGCATATTGCTGGGTCGCCCGTTTGACCGTGCCGCCGTAGCCTGTCGCCTGGCAGAACATCGCATAGAGCGGCACCGCGGCGTAGGCCATGCCGATCATGCCGCCGAAGAAGGCGATGCAGACGCCGGCGACAACGCGGTTCGTATTCTTCTTCGCAGGATCGGTGACTGTTTGCCTGGTCATATTCAGCTCACATCGAGCCGGTGAGACTGTGACCAAATTTCACGATGGTCGCGACATAGAATATGACGACCAGCGCCGCCAGCGCGAAACCGATTGCGGCCGAGCGATTGCGGCGGGCCTTCTGCTGACGTTCGGTCAGCGTGACCAGTTCAAGCTTCTTTTCGACCATGCTCATGCTCCACCGATGGTCAGCGCGCGCGCGACGACGCAATCGCCAAGGTAGGCGGCGAAGATGGTGAAGAGATAGAGCAGCGAATAGCCGAACAAGGCCTTGGCCGGCTTCATCGCCCGATCGTCATCGGCCATTTGCAGCACCTTCCACGCATACCAGACGAAGCCGGCGCCGAGGAGCAACGCAACGATGCCATAGGCCGGCGTGGTGAAGCCGAGAACCCAAGGCAGCACGCCAACCGGTGCGAGGACCAGCGCATAGGCGAAGATCTGGCGTCTGGTCGAGGCCTGGCCAGCGACATTCGGCATCATCGGAATGCCTGCCTTCGCATAGTCCTCCGACTTGAAGAGCGCGAGCGCCCAGAAATGCGGTGGCGTCCACAGGAAGATGATCAGGAACAACACAAGGCTTTCGAGACTGACCGATCCGGTTACCGCCGCCCAGCCGATGACCGGCGGAATGGCACCGGCAGCCCCACCGATGACGATGTTCTGCGGCGTCCAGCGCTTCAGCCACATCGTATAGATGACGGCATAGAAAAAGATGGTGAAGGCCAGAAGCGATGCTGCCAACCAGTTGACCAGCACGCCCAGCGTCATCACCGACAGAACCGACAGCACCAACCCGAAACTCAATGCCTCGCCTGGCCGGATGCGGCCGGCCGGCACGGGACGGCTGGCGGTGCGCGTCATCACCGCATCGATGTCTGCGTCATACCACATGTTGAGCGCACCGGAGGCGCCCGCGCCGATGGCGATCGACAGGATCGCGATCACCGCCAGCAGCGGATTGATGGTCACCGGGGCGGCGACCATGCCGACAAACGCAGTGAACACCACCAGCGACATGACGCGCGGCTTCAGCAGGGCGAAGAAATCGCCCGCCGTCGCTTCCGACATGCGGAAGCCCGGCTCGTCAATCAGTCTGTCTTCGGCAAGGGCCATGCGTACTTAAAGTCCATCATTCCGTTGGCCAAAACCACCGGGCGGGCCGGCGGTTCCGTATTAAGGAGGCAACCGCCTACTTGATCTTCGGCAACTGTTCCCACTGGTGGAACGGCGGCGGCGAAGGCAGCTGCCATTCCAGCGTGGTCGCACCCTCGCCCCAAGGATTGGCGCCGGCGACCCGCTTCTTCTGGAACGCCTCGAAGACGCCGAAGAGGAAGATGACGACGCCGACAGCCGAGATGTACGAGCCGTAGGACGACACCATATTCCAGCCGGCGAAGGCATCCGGATAGTCGATATAGCGACGCGGCATACCGGAGAGACCGAGGAAGTGCTGCGGGAAAAAGACCAGGTTGACGCCGACGAAAGTGACCCAGAAGTGGGTGTTGGCGATCACCGGCGAATACATGTACCCGGTCATCTTCGGGAACCAGTAGTACCAGCCGGCAAAGATGGCGAAGACCGCGCCCAGTGACAGCACGTAGTGGAAGTGCGCGACCACGAAATAGGTGTCGTGCAGCGGGCGGTCGAGGCCGGCATTGGCCAATTGCACGCCGGTGACGCCGCCAACGGTGAACAGGAAGATGAAGCCGATTGCCCACAACATCGGGGTCTTGAGCGAAATCGACCCGCCCCACATAGTGGCGATCCACGAGAAGATCTTCACGCCTGTCGGCACCGCGATGACCATGGTGGCGAAGACGAAATAGCGCTGGGTGTCGAGCGACAGGCCCGTTGTGTACATGTGGTGGGCCCAGACGATGAAGCCCACCGCGCCGATGGCAACCATCGCATAGGCCATGCCGAGATAGCCGAACACCGGCTTTCTCGAAAAGGTCGAGATGATATGGCTGATGATGCCGAAGCCCGGCAGGATCAGGATATAGACCTCTGGATGGCCGAAGAACCAGAACAGGTGCTGGAACAGGATCGGATCGCCGCCGCCGTCCGGGGCGAAGAAGGTGGTGCCGAAATTGCGGTCGGTCAAAAGCATGGTGATGCCGCCGGCCAACACCGGCAACGACAGCAGCAGCAGGAAGGCGGTGATCAACACCGACCAGGCGAACAGCGGCATCTTGTGCATGGTCATGCCGGGCGCGCGCATGTTGAAGATGGTGGTGATGAAGTTGATGGCGCCAAGAATCGAGGAGGCGCCGGCGATGTGGATTGAAAGGATCGCAAGGTCCATGGCCGGTCCGGGCTGGCCCGATGTCGACAGCGGCGGATAAAGCGTCCAGCCGCCGCCGACGCCATAGGCGCCAGGCGCACTCGGGACGAAGGCCGAGATAATCAGCAGGATGAAAGCCGGCGGCAGCAGCCAGAACGAGACGTTGTTCATGCGGGGGAACGCCATGTCCGGTGCGCCGATCATGATCGGCACCATCCAGTTGGCAAAGCCGCCGATCAGCGCCGGCATCACCATGAAGAAGATCATGATCAGGGCATGCGCCGTGGTGAAGGCATTGTACATGCTCTTGCCGCCGTCGATGGCGGCGTCACCGTTCATGCCGTAGACCATCTGTGCGAGGCCGGTGAAGATCTGGATGCCCGGCTCCTGCAATTCCATGCGCATGACGACCGACAAGGCGCCACCGATGCAGCCCGCCATGATCGCGAAGATCAGATAAAGCGTACCGATGTCCTTGTGGTTGGTCGAATACACCCACCGGACCCAGCCATGATACGGCTTGTGGTCGTGGTCGTCGTGAGCTGCAGCGTCTGCCATGGTCGGCTCCGTTCCCTGAATCTTTATCTGGTCGCGGCATTAGTTGCCGGCGGCCGCTACCTTGTTCGTGGCATCGACCGCGGCCATCAGCGCCTTGTTGGCGCCAGGAAGGTCGGTCTTAGCTGCCGCCAGCCAGGTCTTGTATTGCGCATCGGAGACGACGCGAATGGCGATCGGCATGAAGGCATGATCCTTGCCGCAGAGTTCCGAGCATTGGCCGTAATAGAGGCCTTCCTTGTCGGCCTTGAACCAGACCTCGTTGATGCGGCCCGGAACCGCGTCGGTCTTGATGCCGAAGGACGGCATGGCAAAGGCGTGAATGACGTCGGTCGCCGTCACCAGCACGCGGGTCATGGTGTTGACCGGCACCACCATCTCATTGTCGACGGCGAGCAAGCGTGGATAGACGGCGCGATCTTCCTTGCCGGCAGCAGCCCTATCGGCATCCTGAAGAATCGCGGAATTGAAGGAAAGCGTGTTATCGATCTGGTATTCGTAATCCCAGTTCCACTGATTGCCCGTCGCCTTGACGGTCAGCTTGGCTTCTTCCGGCGGCGTGTATTGCGCGGTCAGCAGCTGAAACGAGGGAATGGCGAGACAGAGCAGGATAACGACGGGACCGACAGTCCAGATGACCTCGATCAGCGTGTTGTGGCTGGTGCGCGACGGGGTCGGGTTGACGCTCGCCCGGAACCTCAAAATGCAGTAGGCGATCAGAAAAAGCACCAAGGCGGTGATCACAATGATGAACGCGAACGAATAGTTCCCGAACCACTCGATCTGCCTCATAATGTCGGTCGCCGGAGGCTGAAAACTGGTCTCCCAAGGTTGGGGCTGGGCTGCATGAGCGGATGCAGCGGCAAACAACGTGGCGGCGGCACTAGCTATGATTTTGGCGGTTGCCAGGAATTTTCTCATCGCCCTCGTCATCTCCCAGTTCCTCGCGATCGGACCGCAAGAATGTCGAACAATGCCGGGACGGGAATCCCGGACAATTCAAGGGTGGTTCAAACCATACTCTATTTCCCTCCGCAAGAAAGGAGCGCCGGAACTCGTGCGGCATTTTTGCGCGCAAGCGCGGCGGTGGCTTCGTGCGGTGGCCGCTCGTCGCGAATCACCGAAGCGGCATCCGTGCAGAATGAGCCGCGCGGCGCGCGGAGCCGTCGCAATTAGGGCGAAATTGGCACGGAAAAGCGCATTGTCGCCTTTGTCGGGGCAGATCGCCGGGGTCTCGTCCTTTACTTGGGTTTAGCGCGGCTTAAAGTGCCGTGATTCGCAATGGAGCCGTCATGAACGTTTGGCTTTCGAGAACCTTGGCGAAGGTCATCCTTGTTGCCGCCGCAATAGCCTTGTCCGGCGTCGGCCTGGCCAATGCCGCGCAGCCAAGCGGCACGGTGAAGTCGACGCATGGAGCGTGGTCGATCATCTGCGATACGCCGGCCGGCGCTACGTCCGAACAATGCGTGATGATGCAGAATGTCGTCGCCGAGGACCGCCCGGAAATGGGTCTTTCCGTCGTCGTGCTGCGTACAGCCGACAACAAGGCCGAGATCCTGCGCGTGCTGGCGCCGCTCGGCGTGCTGTTACCCAACGGCCTTGGCCTCAATGTCGACGGCAAGGATATCGGCCGCGCCTATTTCGTGCGCTGTTTCCAGGACGGCTGCTATGCCGAGGTCATCCTGGAAAAGCCGCTGCTCGATACGCTGAAGACCGGGACGTCCGCCACCTTCATCGTCTTCCAGACGCCGGAAGAGGGCATCGGCATTCCCGTCGACCTCAAGGGTTTCGCCGACGGCTTCGCCGCCCTGCCTTGAGACTGCACGTTTGACGTTGAAACTGCTCGATCTGGACGACTTCGAGATATTCAAGCGAATTCGCCTGGAGGCTTTGCGCGCTGCGCCCGAAGCCTTCGCCAGCAGCGCAGCGGAATGGGAGAATCTTCCCGACGAAGAATGGCGGCGGCTGATGAACAACCCGGTCGTCGTCAGCTTTCGGGGCGGGGGACCTGTCGGCATAATGGGCCTGATGCGCCAGCAGGCCAGCAAGATGGCGCACCGCGCGACCGTCGTCATGGTCTATTTGCGCGACAGCGAGCGTGGCGGCGGATACGCCGTCGGGATGCTCAATCTGCTGCTCGATCACGCCCGAGCATCGGGCATAAGGCAGGTCGAGTTGGCTGTAAGCTGAAAATCCAGCGGCCATACGATTCTATCAACGAGAAGGTTTTCACGAAATAGGCTGCATACCCGCCGGCTTTCTTCATGGAGGCCGGGAGATCGACGAAATCATGATGGCACGCCGCTTGATTTAGGATCGTAGTGTTCCACCGTGAAGTTGCCGAACGGCGCCCCGGCGCCTACATGCCGTAAAATCAATTATTGAAGGGCCTGCGCCATGAACAGCCTGATCGGCCAATTCGACATTTCCGACGATCGTATCAAGCAGATCGTCGCCGAGACCATCAATGGTGCCGACGACGGCGAACTGTTCCTCGAATACAGCGAAAGCGAAGCGCTGATGTTCGACAATGGCAAGCTGAAGACCGCGAATTTCAACACCGACCAGGGTTTCGGCCTGCGCGCCGTCGCCGGCGAAGCCAGCGGCTACGCCCATTCCAGCGATCTCTCCGAGGCCTCGCTGCTGCGCGCCGCCGATGCCGTTTCGACGGTGAAGAGCGGCTATTCCGGCATGCTTGCCGCGGCGCCCGCCCGCACCAACCGACACCTCTACGGCGAGGAAAATCCGATCCCCTCGCCTTCCTTCGAGACCAAGGCCAAGCTGCTCCAGGAAATCGACGCGTGGCTGCGGTCCGAGGATCCGCGCGTCAGGCAGGTGACGGCATCGCTCGCCGCCTCGTGGCAGCATGTCGAGATCGTGCGCGCCGACGGCCAGATGGTGCGCGACATCCGCCCGCTGGTCAGGATCAACGTGTCGGTGGTGGTCGGCAACGGTGACCGCCAGGAGAGCGGCTCCTACGGCATGGGCGGCCGCAAGGATTTTGGCGAATTCCTGGTCGAGGACAGTTGGAAGCACGCGGCCAAGGAGGCACTGCGGCAAGCGCTGGTCAATCTCGAAGCGGTTCCCGCACCTGCCGGCACTTTCGACATCGTGCTGTCGAGCGGCTGGCCGGGCGTCATGCTGCACGAGGCCGTCGGCCACGGGCTGGAAGGCGATTTCAACCGCAAGAAGACGTCGGCCTTTGCCGGCCTGCTTGGCCAGCAGGTGGCGGCGAAAGGCGTCACCGTCGTTGATGACGGCACCATGCCCGAGCGGCGTGGTTCGCTTACCGTCGACGATGAGGGCACGCCTTCGGCCCATAACGTGCTGATCGACGATGGCAAGCTCGTCGGCTACATGCAGGATCGCCAGAACGCGCGGTTGATGGGCATGAAAGCCACCGGCAACGGGCGACGCCAAGGTTACGCGCACGAGCCGATGCCGCGCATGACCAACACCTACATGACAGCAGGCGACATGGAGCCGGAGGAAATCATTGCCTCGGTCAAGAACGGCATCTATGCCGTGTCGTTCGGCGGCGGCCAGGTCGACATCACTTCGGGCAAGTTCGTGTTCGGCTGCACCGAGGCCTACATGATCGAGAACGGCAAGGTGACGCAACCGATCAAGGGCGCCATGCTGATCGGCAACGGGCCGGACGCCATGCATCGCGTTGCGATGATCGGCAACGACATGAAGCTCGACACCGGCATCGGCATGTGCGGCAAGGCCGGACAGGGTGTGCCGGTCGGCGTCGGCCAGCCGCATCTCAGGATGAACCAGATGACGGTCGGCGGCACCAGGGTTTGATGTGGCTGGCGCGTTCCGGTAACATCGCCTTCCAAACGATGTTTCCGGATGCCGGTGTCTTCGACCATGTCCAAAGCCAAAATCGTGATCCTAACAGGCGCCGGCATTTCGGCGGAATCGGGCGTCGCCACGTTCCGGGATCCCGACGGGGTCTGGGCGAAATACGACCTGCAGGACGTGGCCACGCCGCGAGGTTTTGCGCGCGACCCCGTAAAGGTGCAGGATTTCTACAATATGCGCCGGCGGCAGATGGGCAGCGTCGAGCCGAATGCGGCGCACGCCGCGCTGGCCAAGCTCGAGCAGAAACTCCCAGGCGACGTCCTCGTCGTCACGCAGAACATCGACGACCTGCATGAGCGCGCCGGTTCGCGCAAGCTGATCCATATGCATGGAGAATTGGGCCATGCCCTTTGCCTGAGCTGCGGGCAAAGCAGCGCCTGGGCCGACGACATCGCTGTCCATTCGGCCTGTCCAGCGTGTGGCGCAAAAGGTCAATTGAGGCCTGACGTGGTCTGGTTCGGCGAAATGCCTTACCGCATGGAGGAGATCGGCGAGGCGCTGACGCGCTGCGACCTGTTCGTGGCCATCGGCACCAGCGGGAGTGTCTACCCGGCAGCAGGTTTCGTGGAGGAGGCACGCGCGGCCGGAGCCGTAACAGTCGAACTCAATCTGAAATGCGCCGGCTGGGCCTCCCGTTTCGACGAGCGGATGGAAGGGCCGGCGACACAAGTGGTGCCCACCTTCGTCGAGCGCGTCCTTTCAGGCGCAGGCTAGCGCCGTCTGGCTATGCAGCCTTGAATTCGGCGCGATCAGCATCTTTGTTATGTCGGGAGAGGAAACTGTGATGGGTGCCGGAGACAAGCTAGAAGTCACCAGTTCGACCGACGATCAAGTCACACTGCCTGTTCCAGTCTTGCCCTTAACGCGACCAGAGGATGTGTTCGGTCTCTGCCCAACAGAGGCAAGCCGAAGACCTTGAAGGAAATGGAAAAGGGCGTGCTCGTCGAAGCACGGCGTCGTCACACGCGCGAGTGATCTAGCGTCTTCGCCTCGGCTTCTCCAGCAATGCCACCGCCTCGACATGCGGCGACCACAGGAACTGGTCGATCGGCGTCACGCTCTTCACGACGTAGCCGCCATCGAGGAGGACGCGAAGATCCCGCGCCAGTGTTACCGGATTGCAGGAGACCGCGGCAACGAGCGGCACGTCGGAACGAGCGATCTGCTTCGACTGGTCCTCGGCGCCGGCGCGAGGCGGGTCGAAGACAATGCCGTCGAACGCGTTCAACTCCTTGAATGTCAGTGGTCGCCGGAACAGGTCGCGACGTTCGCTGGTCACCCGCTTTAGGCCGCCGGCGAAACGGAAGGCCCGGTCGAGCGCCGAAAGTGCTGCCGCGTCCCCTTCCACCGCCTGGACTTCCGATCTTGCAGCCAGGCGCAGCGCGAAGCTGCCGCAGCCGGCGAAGAGATCGGCAACCTTTTTGGCGCGCGCGAGATGCTGGCCGACAATGTCGGCCATCGTTTGTTCGGCAGCCTCGGTCGCCTGCAGGAAGGCGCCCGGCGGCACTGCGACAGCGACGCCGCCAAACACCATCACCGGTTTTCTCGGCTCGATGATGATCTCGCCATCGACCGAAAGCCTGGCCAACCCCTCGGCGATGACGAAGTTCGAGGCGACGCGGCGCTGGTTCTCGCCGAGCTTGCCGGATTCGTGAACCGCCACATCGAGGCCGGAACCGGTGACCGTGACCGCCATGCGGAACGATTTGGTCGTCGCGCAGACCAGTCCGGCAAGCGCCTTCAAACGCTCGAGCGCAGCGACGATCTGCGGCAGCGAGATCGGGCATTCCTCGATGGAGATGATTTCGGACGACAGCGCGCGAACGAAGCCGAACTGCATTCCCGCCTCGCTCCGCCGGGCGGTGAAGACGACGCGGCGGCGCGTCTGCGGCGCGCACGCCACCAGCGCGCCGACATCGCAAGCGATGCCCTTGCTCTTCAGCGCGTGCACAACCTTTTCGCGCTTCCATTGGTGATAGGCTTCAGTCTCGAGATGCTGGACGGCGCAGCCGCCGCATTCGCCGAAATGGCGGCAGGGTGGATCGACCCGCAGCGGCGAAGCTTCCAGCACCGACATCAATGTGGCGCGGTCCTTTTCCCGCGCGGCGGTGACAGTCTCTCCTGGCAGCGCGAACGGAATGAAAACCTCGCCGGTTTCCGTCTCGGCGATGCCGTCGCCCTGAGAGCCCAATTTTGCGATCGTGAAACGAGTGCTCATCGCTTCTGGATCCCGGCGTGCCCTATCTTGGCGTACTTGGTCGCGACGTCCTTGATGCCGCCGAGCAGGAACTCGCGGTTGCCATCGCCGCCCTCTATCGGCGACAGATGAAGTCCCAGCGAGCGCCAGCCGGGAATGGTGTCGAGCCAGTCCTGCATCAGGCCGGCAACGCGCGCCGCATCATAGGGGTCCTTCAGCAGGCCGCCCTTGCCGATCGCCTCGCGGCCGGCCTCGAATTGCGGCTTGACCAGAAACACTGCTTTTGCGCCATTCCTGGCCAAGGCAAGCGCCGGCGGCAGCGCCAGTTTCAGCGAGATGAAGCTGACATCCGAGACGATGAAATCCGGCACACGGCCGCCGAGATCGGCACTGGTCAGTTCGCGCGCATTCAGGCCCTCAATTACCGTCACGCGCGGATCGCCGGCAATGTCGGGGTGCATCTGGCCGTGCCCGACATCGATCGCCGTGATATGCGCCGCGCCGCGTTCGAGCAGTATCTGCGTGAAGCCGCCGGTCGAGGCGCCGACATCGAGCGCTTCGCTACCGGTGGGGTCGAGGCCGAAATGGTCGAGACCAGCCTTCAGCTTCAGTGCGGCGCGCGACACGTAACCTTGTGCCGGATCGTCAACGACGATGTTGCACTCAGGCAGAACGGTCTGGCCAGGCTTGTGGGCGACGACGCCATCGACCGTGACGGTGCCGCGCTCGACCGCGTCGCGGGCACGCGAGCGGCTGGCAAACAGGCCGCGCTGGACGAGCAATTCGTCGAGCCGCTGGCGTATGCTGGCTGGCGGAAGGGAAGTCATCGGCCTTCATGGCGAAAGCCAACGATGATGGCAAGGATATTGGCGATGAGACAAGGCATAGTTGGAAAAGCGGGTGAACGCATCAAGCCGCTCCGCTGTTTGTCGAACCTCGCACCAAGCCCGACGCAATGCTAAGGAAGAGATGCCGTTTTGCCGTCGAAACGCGAGGAGGAAAAATGCTGACGGGAACCTGCCACTGCGGCGAAGCCCACTGGACCTTGGAGGGCGATCCCGGTTCGATCACAGCCTGCAATTGTACACTTTGCCGTCGCTATGGCACGCTCTGGGCGTACGACTATGTTGACGAACGCATCCGCCTTGCGGGGTCCGTAAGCGCCTATACGCGCGTTGGAAGGGCTCATCCTTCGCTTGAGATTCTCTTCTGTCCAACGTGCGCTTGCGTCCTGGCCTGGCGCGGTTTGCATCCCGATGCCGCCGGTCGCTACCGCATCGCCGTCAATGTGAGGCTTGCGCCGCCCGAGGCTGTCGCCGACCTCCCAATCGACCATTTCGACGGTCTCGATACATTCGATGATTTGCCGAGGGATGGCCGCTATGTACGGGATATGTGGTTCTAGCTTCTAGAGCCTTTCGGGACCATGCTCTAGAAGATCGTCCGCGAAACCCGCCGCTCGACGGCCGGCGCCAAACCGTCGTTACCGTCGCTGGACGCTTGTGTGCCTGGTTGCTCGGCGGAAACGGATGCCGTGGGCACAATGTCGGGCACGACGACGAATTGCGGCGCCTGCTTGTAGGAGAAGCCGCCGCGGATTTCGCCGATCTTGCCGGCAACGATGCCCATCACCGCCTGTTCGAGTTTGCGGTCGTAGCGCGTTTCGGCCGTAGCCGACGCGGCGAAGATGGCCGTAAGCGCAATGCCACCCAAAAGCGATCTCATTGGTCTTGTTTCCCCTGCCTGGTTGCCTTCCTAGCAGGGCAGCGTTGAAAAACGGCCAAAAGACACGGTAAGCAAATCGCCAAACGGCAGCGTAAACAGCATCTTACGACTGTTCGCCGGCAATTTGATTCAAGCAGTTGAGATTTTGATTCAGGCTACCATTTTGCAGCCAAGCGGAATCTCTTGGCGTTGCTGAAACGCGGCTAAAAAACTAGGCGCGCTGGGCCTGCGCGATATGCCCCAGCGCCACGAACACCGTGCGCACGATGCCAGCGCTGTCGAGCCCGGCATCGGCATACATCTTTTCCGGCTTGGCATGGTCGACGAAAGCGTCGGGCAACACGAGCGGGCGCACCTTGAGGCCGCTCTCCAGCAGCCCTTCATGAGCGAGGAACTGCAGCACGTGGCTGGCGAAACCACCGACAGCGCCCTCTTCCACCGTCACCAGCACCTCATGCGAACGGGCCAGCCGTCGGATCAGATCCTCGTCAAGCGGCTTGGCGAAGCGGGCATCGGCGACCGTGGTCGAAAGCCCGGCCGCGCCAAGCTCCTCGGCCGCGGTCAGGCAATCCTGCAGCCTGGTGCCGAAGGAAAGCAGCGCAACCTTGGTGCCTTCCCTGACGATCCGGCCCCTGCCGATCTCCAGTACCGAGCCGCGTTGCGGCATCTCGACACCAACGCCGTTGCCGCGCGGATAACGGAAGGCTATCGGGCCGTCATCGTAGCTTGCAGCGGTGCGCACCATGTGGCGCAGTTCGGCCTCGTCGGCCGCCGCCATAACGACGAAACCGGGCAGCGTCGCCAGGAAGGTCGTGTCGAAGGCGCCGCAATGGGTGGCGCCATCGGCGCCGACGAAGCCGGCGCGGTCGATCGGAAAACGCACCGGCAATTTCTGGATCGCCACGTCGTGGACGACCTGGTCGTAGGCGCGTTGCAGGAAGGTCGAATAGATCGCGGCGAAAGGTTTGAAGCCCTCGGTGGCCAGGCCGGCGGCGAAGGTCACCGCATGCTGCTCGGCGATGCCGACATCGAAGGTCCTCGTCGGGAACACTTCGCCAAACAGATCCAGCCCGGTGCCGTTCGGCATGGCGGCGGTGATGGCGACGATGCGGTCGTCCTCTCGGGCCTCCTGGATCAGGCTTTCGGCAAACACCTTGGTATAGCTCGGCGCATTGGCGGGCGCCTTGGCCTGGGCGCCGGTAATGACGTCGAATTTGTTGACGCCGTGATATTTGTCGGCGGCCGCTTCGGCCGGGGCGTAGCCCTTGCCCTTCTGGGTCACGACGTGGATCAGCACCGGGCCGTCGGCATTGTCGCGGACGTTCTTCAGCACCGGGATCAGGTGCTCGAGGTTGTGACCGTCGATCGGGCCTATGTGGTAGAAACCCATTTCCTCGAACAACGTGCCGCCGGTGACGTAGCCGCGCGCGTGCTCGACCGCTCGCTTGATGGCGCGATCGGCGCGCTCGCCGAGATAGGAAGTCAGCTTCTTGCCGAAATCGCGCAAGCCCAGATAGGTCTTGCCCGACGCCAGACGGGCCAGATAAGCGCTCATCGCGCCGGTCGGCGGAGCGATCGACATGTCGTTGTCGTTCAAGATGACGATCAGCCGGGCATCGAGCGCGCCGGCATTGTTCATCGCCTCATAAGCCATGCCGGCCGACATGGCGCCGTCGCCGATGACGGCAATGACGTTGTTGCGGCCGCCGGTGAGGTCACGCGCCATTGCCATGCCGAGGCCGGCGGAAATCGAGGTCGAGGAGTGGGCGGCGCCGAACGGATCGTATTCGCTCTCGGCGCTGCGGGTGAAGCCGGACAGCCCGCCCTCCTGCCGCAGCGTGCGGATGCGGTCGCGGCGGCCGGTCAGGATCTTGTGCGGATAGGCCTGGTGGCCGACGTCCCAGATCAGCCGGTCGTCCGGCGTGTTGAAGACGTAGTGCAGCGCGACCGTCAACTCGACCACGCCAAGGCCGGCGCCGAGATGCCCGCCGGTGTGGGAAACGGCGTCGATCAGTTCGGCGCGAAGCTCGGAAGCCAGCTGCGGCAGGTCGCCTTCGGCAAGCGTGCGCAAATCGGCCGGGACGCGGACCTTGTCGAGAAGCGGCGTATCTGGCTTTGCGTTCACTGTTTGCGGGCCTGGTCAGATTTTCTGTTCATCGTGAAATATGCCGCTGGTCGGCGAATGTAAATGTGGCGGTAACGCGCATCAGCTTTCGGGCAGCGGGATGAACTCTTGCTCGTCTCCAGGAACGATATCGAAGCGGCCTGTCTTCCATTCTTCTTTCGCCTGCTCGATGCGTTCCTTTGACGACGACACGAAATTCCACCAGATGTAACGTTTCGAGCCGAGCGAGGCGCCGCCAAACAGCATGAAATGGGCGCCGCCCTCCGATGAAACAACGATTTCGTCACCGGGCCGCAAGACCAGCAGCCGCTCGGCCGGGAAGCGGTCACCGGTGATCGAAACCTCGCCTTCTAGCGTGTAGATGGCGCGCTCCTCGGCATCGGCCGGGATTTTCACGCTGGCACCCGGCGCCAGCCTGAGATCGGCATATAGCGTGTCCGAAGCGGTGGCGACCGGGGAGCGCAGCCCGGAAAACGCACCGATGACGACGCGCCCACTGACGCCCTCGGCATCGATTTCGGGCAGGCGCAAGGCCGCCGTGTTCTCGAAGACCGGCGCGACCTCCTCCTTGCCGTCCGGCAGCGCCAGCCAGGTTTGCAGGCCGGAGACCGACATTGGCGCGCCGCGCAATTCTTCCGGTGTCCGCTCCGAATGGACGATGCCACTGCCGGCGGTCATCAAATTCACGTCGCCGGGCTGGATCACCACCTCGGTGCCGAGCGAATCGCGGTGCCTGATCTTGCCGTCGAACAGGTAAGTCACCGTCGACAGGCCGATATGCGGATGCGGACGGACATCGAGCGCCTGGCCGGCCCGCAAAACGGCCGGACCCATGCGATCGAAGAAGATGAAGGGGCCGACCAGCCGGCGCCTGGCGGTCGGCAAGGCACGGCGAACCTGAAAACCGCCAATGTCCTTGGCGTTCGGAATGACCATCAGCTCGATCTGATCGCTGGCGAAGGCATCGCCCATCTGCGGATCGTTTCCGGGAAAAAAGCTCACACGGTCCCCTCAGGCGAAGCGAAGTGCAGATTTGGCCTTCGCCTTGGCCGCCACCTCTTCGCGATTGCGCCGATGCTGCGTCGTCTCGAGGCTGTCGAGCAATTCGCGCGCCGATGCGGCAATGGCCTCGACGGCATGGTCGAACGCATGCTGGTTCTGTTTCGACGGTCGCGTCGTTCCGCTCAGCTTGCGGACAAACTGAAGTGCGGCATCGCGGACCTCGTCATTGGTTGCCGGCGGATCGAAATTGAACAGGGTCTTGATGTTTCTGCACATCGTTCGCAATCTCCTCTCGTCCTGGAGCCGTTTCAAACGGGATGAGTTTTATCCTCAATCATGGTCATATCCAAAAGCCGGTAAACAAAATTGTCGTTCGAGGCCGTGCCTCAATCCGCATCCAGCGGCTCTGTCCCCACCGGCTTGCCGTCGCGCGACAGCCTGATCTTTTCGACCTTGTCCTCGGCGGCCTTCAGCAGCCGGTCGCAATGCGCCTTCAGCGCCTCGCCGCGCTCGTAGATGCGGATCGACTGGTCGAGCGGCACGTCGCCGCGCTCCAGATCATCGACGATCCTCTCCAGCGCGTCGAGTGCCTGCTCGAAGCTCATCGCCTTGACGTCTTCGTTGGTCTCACCAGCCATAGCTTATCCCTTCATCAGCCGCCCGACATGGGCGGCGACTGAAAATGCCAATCCCTGCAGATCGTAGCCGCCCTCGAGCAGGCTGACGAGCCGGTTGCCGCTATGGCGCCCGGCGCGTTCGAGCAACTGGCCGGTCGCCCAGTCGAAATCATCCTCGGTCAGGTTGATCTCGGCCAGCGGATCGCGGTGGTGGGCGTCGAAACCGGCGGAGATGATGATGAGGTCGGGTGCGAAATCATCGAGCGCCGGCAGGATGCGCGACAGAAAGGCGTCGCGGAAACCGTCGCTGCCGGTCTGCGGCGCCAGCGGCGCGTTGACGATGTTGCCGGCGCCGGTTTCGCTCACGGCTCCGGTGCCGGGGTAAAGCGGCATCTGGTGCGTCGAGCAATAGAGCACCGACGGATCGTCCCAGAAAATGTCCTGCGTGCCGTTGCCGTGATGCACATCCCAGTCGACGACGGCAACGCGATCGACGCCATGGTTCTTCTGCGCGTAGCGTGCCGCGATCGCCGCGGTGTTGAACAGGCAAAAACCCATGGAGGTCGTCTTTTCGGCATGATGACCAGGCGGTCGCGCGGCGACGAAGACATTGTCTGCCCGGCCCGTGAAGACGTCGTCGACAGCGGCGTTGGCGGCGCCGATCGCGGTCACTGCCGCCTGCCAGCTCTTCGGGCTGGCGGTGGTGTCGGCATCGATACGGGCGATGCCGGTGTCCGGTATCGCTGCGCGGACACGTTCGACGAATTCGGGCGGATGTGCGTAAAGGATGGTTGCCTCGTCGCCTTCCGGCGCTTGGACGCGATCGAGTGCCGAGAAAGCCTCATCGTCAAGCACACGCTCTATGGCGCGCAGACGGTCCGGCCGCTCCGGGTGACCGGGCGGAGTTATGTGCTCGAGGAAAATCGGGTGGGTGTAAAGTCTGGTGACCATGCCCCGATATAGGCGCGCCTCGCCGATTTGGCCATGTTTTCGCGCATTGGTGACGCGATGTTCAACAGGGTTTAGGCAGCCGGGGTCGGCTGGGCCTAGCGCGAGCCGCCAGAGATCGGCGAAAAGAATGAGCTCAGGCCGGTAATTGGTCAATCTCGGGCTGCATCGACGACTGTTGATCGGGCTGATGCAGCCTGCCGGTCCGATTGAGCAACCCTTCCAGAAGAACCTTGAACGCCTTCACTGCCTTCTTCGACGTCGCTTCGGGATCGTCCGAATTTGCGATCCATTGCGCGGCATGCAGCGAGGCGCCGCTGACCAGCCTTGCCGCGGTTTCGGGATCGACGGCAAGAATGGTCCCCTCGTCGCTCAGTCTTTGCAGGCTCTCTGTCATCGAGCGGATGCATGCGCTCTGGCTTGGCCACTGCGATGGATCGCCGAGCACCGCCGGCCCGTCGCGAAGCACAATACGCTGGATCTCCGGCTCCAGCGCCATCTCGATATAGGCGGTGCATTCGTCGACAAAGCCCTGCCAGAGGTTGTCCGCCTTGGCCGAAACGACCTTCAGCCGGGCCGACATTTCCGCGTCGATCTCGGCGATGACCGCCTGGAGAAGGCCCTTCTTGTCGCCGAAGTGATGATAGAGCGCACCGCGCGTCAGCCCGGCCGATGCCGTGAAATCATCCATCGAGGCTTCGGCATAGCCGAGCGTGCCGAAGGCCTGGCGCGCCGCGCCGATCAGCTTTGCGCGGGTTTCGGCAATCATCTCCTTGCGTGGTCTGTGCATGCTTTGGCCCTATTAACATACGCTTCGTATGCCCATTGACATACGCGGCGTATGATCTATTCAGACTCATACGTTACGTATGTAATCGCCGAACCGCCCGTTGTCGAGGAGCCAGACCATGCAAAATCCCTATTCCCAGATCTTTCGCGCGCCCGGCGCCAAAGGCTTCGCCGCAGCCGGCTTCGTTGCCCGGCTGCCGATGGCCATGGCTCCGATCGGGATCGTCGCGATGCTGTCGCAGACCGATGGCGAGTACTGGCTGGCCGGCGCCGTCTCCGCGACATATGCACTGGCCAACGCTTTCGTCGCGCCGCAGGTATCGCGACTGGTGGACCGCCTCGGCCAGACGCGGATTGTGGTGCCGACCACCGTGATTTCCACGCTCGCTTTCGCGATCCTGATTGTGGCGGCCAATCAGCACTGGCCGATATGGACACTATTCGTGTCATCGCTGCTGGCTGCCGTTATGCCCAGCATCCCGGCAATGGTGCGCGCGCGCTGGACGGAGATCTTCCGCAACCGCCCCGAGCTGAACACTGCGTTCGCCTTCGAGTCGGCGGCGGACGAGCTGGTCTACATCGCCGGAGCATCGCTGTCGGTCGGCCTGAGTGTCACGCTGTTCCCGGAAGCGGGAGTGCTCGCCAGCACATTGTTCCTCGCCTTCGGTTCGACGGCGTTCATCCTGCAGCGCTCGACCGAGCCGCGAGCCCGACCGGTGGAACATGGTTCGGGCGGCTCGGCAATCCGCCTGCGGCCGGTCCAGATCCTCACCTTCGCCCTGATCTTCATCGGCGCGACCTTCGCAACCACGGAGGTGAGCACGGTGGCGATCACCAAGGAGCTTGGCCAGCCGGGAGCCGCCAGCTTCGTCATCGGCGTCTACGCGCTCGGATCGTTCGTCGTCGGCATCATCATAGGCGGCTTGAATCTGAAGGTGCCGCTGCAAAATCAGCTTGCCATCGCAATCGCCATCATCGCCCTCACCACACTGCCGCTGCTCGTTGCCGACACCGTGCCGCTGCTGGCACTGGCCGTCTTCGTCAGCGGCGTGGCGATCTCGCCGACCTTCATCACCGCATTCGGCCTGATCGAGCGGCGCGTGCCCGAGGCGATGCTGACCGAGGGCGTCACTTGGGTGATGACCGGCATCGGCATCGGCATGGCGCTCGGCTCCTTCGCCGCCGGCTGGGTGGTGGACGCTTTCGGCGCGCAGAACGGGTTCTGGGTATCGGTGGCGTCGGGCACAATCGCATTGGTCATCGTGCTCGCCGGCCAGCGCAGCCTTGCCGCGCCGGACTGCGACATGGCCGCATGCGACGCAGCCGCGGTGGCTGCGGAATAACCTCGATTGCGTCGTCCGGCTCCGGTTTGAAGGGCCGGACGTCCCTCTTTCGAACGCGGAACCGCAAATCAGCCGCGCCACTAAAGCGCGTCGCGTTTGACCGGCCTCATACGACGCGCTTTAGGCTGTTGTTTTTATGCATGTCGTTATCGCAAAACCGCTGCACACTTTTGCGCAACATGCATTAGTCGGCCGCTTCGGGGCCGCTTGCATATTGTTCGTCCGTCACCTGCTCCATCCAGGTGACTGCACTGCCGTTAACGGACTCCGCTACGGCCACATGGGTCATGGGAGCCCCCTTCGAGGCGCCATGCCAGTGGCGGACATTTGGCGGGATCCACACTACGTCGCCGGGCCCCACCGCCTCGATGGGGCCGCCTTCGCTTTGCACCCACCCCAAGCCCGAGGTGACGATCAGCGTCTGGCCAAGCGGATGCGTGTGCCAGGCGGTGCGGGCACCCGGCTCGAAGCTCACAGTAGCTCCGCCGATCCGTGCCGGCACCTCGGCCTGAAACCGCGACTCTATCCGCACCAGGCCGGTGAAGTTTTCGGGCGATCCCGCAGCCGCGGCGCCCGGCTCGTGGTTCTGCACAGAAAGCCCGCCGGCGCGGGTTCCCCCGGTCGCCGCGGCCTCGCGAGCCTCGAAGACGGTACGCATGACCGGCACCGCCGACATCGCGTTGGGCCAGCCGGCGTAATAGGCGAGATGCGTCGCAACTTCGGCGACCTCGGTTCGCGCCAGGCCGTTGTCCATGCCGCGATTTAGGTGGAAGGGCAGCTGCTCGGCTTTGCCCGTCGCGATCAGCCCGGCAACGGTGACAAGGCTGCGGTCGCGGGCGGAGAGCTGCGGCCGCCGCCAGAGGTCTCCGAACAGTACCCGATTGGTATATTCCGCGAGCGCGGGAACGACCGGACCGGTCGACGTGTCGACGCTTGCCGCCCTTGCGGCCTCGGAAGCTTGATCCAGTTCCAGCGGCCCGCCCGTGTCCGCCGCGACCGGCTCGATACCGCGTGCATCAAAGACCTGCTTTGTCGCGCTGACGGCCGAAATGGCATTCGGCCAGCCGGAGTAGAAGGCGAGATGGGTGATGATCTCGCCGATCTCGCCTGGGGTCACGCCATTGTCGAGCGCGCGGCCGACATGCCCGCCAACCTGCGCGATGCGCCCCGACGCAATCAGGGCCGAGACGGTGACGATGCTGCGATCGCGAGGCTTGAGCTCGACGCGCCGCCAGACATCGCCGAACAGCAGGTCATCGGTATAGTCTCCGAGGCCGGGCGCCACGACATAGACGTCCGGCGGGGCGATCCGGCCCGCCGGACGCTCCTGCGCATCGCCGGCCGAGGCGGCGAGCGACGAGATTACCATGGAAGCCGCGAGTTTCTTCATGAGGAAATTCTCCATTCCTGATCCCGATTCGTCATTTCGCAGACGAGCGCTCCTGGGCGACCGCTCGGATCGCCAGGGCGAAACCGGCGGCAACGCTCATATCGCAGGCAGGCCCATAAGCAGCTTGTCGAGTGTGATGGGATAGTCGCGCACACGCACGCCGGTGGCGTTGTAGATCGCATTGGCGACGGCGGCGCCGACCCCGCAGAGGCCGAGTTCGCCGACGCCCTTGGCCTTCATCGGCGACGAGATCGAATCGGTCTCGTCAAGAAAGATCACCTCCTGGTGCGGGATGTCGGCATGGACCGGCACCTCATAGCCGGCGAGATCGTGGTTGACGAAAAAGCCAAGGCGCTTGTCGATTGCAAGCTCCTCCATCAACGCCGCGCCAACGCCCATGGTCATTGCGCCGATGACTTGGCTGCGCGCCGATTTGGGATTGAGGATACGGCCGGCCGCGCAGACCGCGAGCATCCGCCTCACGCGGATCTCTCCGGTGGCGACGTCGACACCGACTTCAACGAAGTGAGCAGCGAAGGTCGATTGCTGGTACTGTTTGGCGAGGTTGCCATATTCTATCGCGTCCTCGGCGACGAGGCCTGCTTCGCCCGCTGCTTCGGCGAGCGAGACGCTGCGATTGCCCAAGCGGACATTGCTGTCCTCAAAGACTGCGTCGGCGGAGTTGAAGCCAAGCTTTTGCGCCACCGCCTCGCGCAGCTTGACGCACGCGGCATAAACGCCGGCTGTTGAGTTGTTGGCGCCCCATTGCCCACCCGAGCCGGACGAGACCGGGAAGCTCGAGTCGCCAAGCCGCACCACTACTTTGTTGAGCGGCACGCCCATCATCTCCGCCGCGGTCTGGGCGATAATCGTATAGCTGCCGGTCCCGATGTCGGTCATGTCGGTCTCGACCGTGACGACGCCACGATGATCGAGCCGGACGCGTGCGGCAGACGTCGTCAAGAGGTTGTTGCGGAAACCCGCGGCGACACCCGCACCAATCAGCCAGCGCCCCTCGCGGACCGGGCCGGTCTGGGTGTCGCGCACCTTCCAGCCGAAGCGTTCGGCGCCGATACGCAGGCACTCGACCAACTGGCGCTGCGAGAACCGGCGATCCGGGTTCTCAGGATCGACCTGGGTGTCGTTGAGGATGCGGAATTCGACCGGATCCAGGTCTAGTCTTTCCGCCATCTCGTCCATCGCGATCTCCAGCGCCATCAAGCCCGGCGCTTCACCTGGCGCACGCATCGCATTGCCTTCGGGCAGATCGAGCACAGCGAGCCGCGTGGCGGTCATGCGGTTGGCCCCGGCATAGAGCAAGCGAGTCTGCTGGACTGCATTTTCGGGCCCACCACCGGGCAGGTCGCCGGACCAGCTTTCATGACCGATCGCGGTGATCTTGCCGTCCCGGGTCGCGCCGATGCGGATACGCTGGATCGTTGCCGGCCGGTGCGTGGTGTTGTTGAACATGAAGGGACGCGCAAGCGCCACCTTCACCGGCCGTCGAGCGGCACGAGCACCAAGGGCTGCAAGCACCGCATCGGATCGTACGAACAGCTTGCCGCCAAAGCCGCCGCCGATGAACGGCGAGATAAGGCGGATATTCTCCTTGGGGATGCCCAGCGTCTTCGCCATGTCCCCCGTGCTCCAGGCGATCATCTGGTTCGAGGTCCACAGCGTGAGCCTGTCCGCGTCCCAGACGGCGATCGAGGCATGCGGCTCCATCATGGCGTGCCCTTGATCAGGCGTGGTGTAGGTCGCATCAAGCCGGATTGGCGACGCAGCGAACGCGCCGGCGAAGTCGCCGACCGCGGTATCAGGAGCGGCCTCATCCGGCACGACCGCGGAACCCTTGGCGCTCGCGAGATCGAAGGCGCCCTGGGCTCGGACATAGTCGACGCGGACCAGTTGCGCCGCGGCGCGCGCCTGTTCGAACGTCTCGGCGACGACGACCGCGATCGCCTGATGGTAATGCTGGATATCGGGACCGCCGAGCAGCTTGGCCGTGTTCCAGTCACCCTTGCCAAGTTTGCCGGCATTTTCAGCCGTGACGATAGCCAGCACACCTGGCGCGGCCTTGGCTTTGGTCAAATCGATCGAGGCGATACGGCCCTTGGCGATGGCCGAGCCGACCACATAGCCATAGGCCTGGTTGGGTACGGTATCGTGCCATTCATAAGCATAGGGCGCGGCGCCAGTGGTCTTGAGCGGACCGTCGATCCGGTCGGTAGACTTGCCGACGACCTTGAGCTGGTCGATCGGGTTGGTCGTGGCGGGAGTGTCGAATCTCATGGCTCAGCTCCTTGCTTCCGCCAGCACCGCGGCGAGCGTGCGCTCGACCAGCGGCAGCTTGAATGCATTCTCATGCGTCGGCTTGGCATCGGCGAGCAGCTGCGCCGTCACGGCCTTGGCGCCGCGTGGCATCTCGACCTCCGCCGCCTCGTCGCGCCACGGCTTGTGCGCCACGCCGCCAAGAGCGACACGTCCGGTGCCGTCGGGCTGCACGATGGCGCCGACGGAGACCAGCGCGAAGGCATAGGAGGCGCGGTCGCGTACCTTGCGATAGATGTGCGTGCCGCCGGCCGGTTTGGGCAGTGTCACCGACGTGATCAGTTCGCCGGGCTGCAACGTCGTCTCGATTTGCGGTGTGTCACCGGGCAGCCGGTGGAACTCGGCGATCGGGATGCTGCGCGCCTTGCCGTCGGATTGTACTGTTTTCACCACCGCATCGAGAGCCCGCATCGCCACCGCCATGTCGCTCGGATGAGTGGCGATACATGCGTCGCTCGTACCGACGACCGCATGCTGGCGGCTGAAGCCGCCGATCGCGGCGCAGCCGCTGCCGGGCTGGCGTTTGTTGCACGGCTGGTTGGTATCGTAGAAATAAGGGCAGCGGGTGCGTTGCAGCAGGTTGCCGGCGGTTGTCGCCTTGTTGCGCAGCTGGCCCGACGCGCCGGCGAGCAGCGCGCGAGAGAGCAGGCCATAGTCGCGCCGCACCCGCTCATTCGCGGCGAGATCGGTGTTGCGCACCAGCGCACCGATCCGCAGCCCGCCGTCCGGCGTCGTCTCGACGTTGTCGAGCGCCAGGCCGTTGACATCGATCAGGTGCGTCGGCGTTTCGATTTCGAGCTTCATCAGATCGAGCAGGTTGGTGCCGCCGGCTATCAGCCTGGCGCCTTGGGCTCGCGCCGCGGCAGCTGCTTGCGCAGGAGAACTCGCACGCTCATAGGTGAAGGATCTCATGCCGGCCTCCCCGCGACTTCGGTGATCGCCTCGACGATGTTGGAATAGGCACCGCAACGGCAGATGTTGCCGCTCATCCGCTCGCGCAGCTCGACGGCTGTGGTCTGCGGTGTCGCGGTCAGATCCTCGCTCACATGGCTCGGAATGCCGGCCTCGATCTCGGCCAATACCGCCACGGCCGAGCAGATCTGCCCGGGCGTGCAATAGCCGCACTGATAGCCGTCATGCTTGACGAAGGCGGCTTGCATGGCGTGTAAATTTCCGGGCGCGCCCAGCCCCTCGATGGTGGTGATGCTGTCGCCTTCGTGCATCACGGCAAGCGTCAGGCATGAGTTGATCCGTTGCCCGTCGACCATCACCGTGCAGGCGCCGCACTGGCCGTGATCGCAGCCTTTCTTGGTTCCGGTGAGGTGCAGATGTTCACGCAATGCGTCGAGCAGCGTTGTCCGCGTATCGAGATCCAATTCGCGGGCCTCGCCGTTCACTGTGAACGACACTCGCGAAACAACCGGAAGATTGCCGGGCGACGGCTCCGCCGATTGCGTTTTCCCATCTTGAGCGAACGCAGGCTTCGCCGCCGCCACGGCTCCCGCGATCATCAGGTTCCGTCTGGTGATATTGAAGTCTCCGAAGGTCGTCATGTCGCTTTCGATCCTCTTCTCTGTCAGAGCGAGCACATCGATAGAGGCCCCGGGAGGGCCTGCTCGTGAGATTTGACGGCAACATTTTTTTGCTGGTCGCCACGATCGGGACGAAGATGTCCCCGGAAATACCTAGTCCCTATGATTGCTGGGCCTGAGGGCGGCCCGTCATCCGATATGCAACGGTACGAGGGTTAAGCCGGCTGGCCGGCGCAGAGCCTCATGCA